>NZ_DATMTE010000158.1:0-3776 GCF_035564935.1 Chitinophaga sp.
ACTTTCGAACCTGCCGGTTTTTTCACTGATTCTTATGCGGTAAATAATAGGGCGGATAATGTTTTCAGGCGTTCTTTCCCTCTCCATTTCCCCGTGCATTTCAGATACGCCCGCCGTTTCGCTTACCTGCATGTGTAATAAACGGCTCACAAGAAATTTCATGGCATAAAATCTTTCCTTCGGATCGGTTATTTCTTCATAGTCTCCCCACAGGATAACGCTACGCCAGTTAGCGAGGTCAGTAATTTCGTCCACCTGGAAGCAAATATGCGGGTATTGACGCATCATGTCAATTTTCATTCCTTCTTTAGAGTGTATCACCAGGTAAGTGTTATTGAATGCATAACTAACGGGTACGATGTATACCTTTTTGCCATCGGTACATCCGATGCGACCCGTTACATTGTTAGCCAATACACGGTCAATCTGGTCTAAGTTTAATTTGCCTAACATAAGAGTAAATTTTATAGTGATTAAATCCAGGTCATCAACGGGAAGTCTTGCCGGTTAGGCAACAAGGGATGCCTGGGGAAAATTCTGAAGCTATAAACAAAAGACCCGTTTTGCGGCAGCGTTATATGGCATGAGTAAGTGACCCTGTTAGCACTGGCTATTTCCTCCGTTAGTTCATGTACAGCAAGGTACCTGTTTGGCTGCGCTTTATTGTAAAAAACTACTTCGAGGCCAACCTCTTCTGCCTTTAAAGTCCCGATAGAGAGGCTTATGCTTGCGTGAAAGGTGGCTTCGGACGACTGAAGGTGAAATTTATCTGCAGGCACTTCAATGGTCATAACATGTATTTCATGCCATATATTGCGGATCCTGTTTTTCCAGGCAACCAGGTCCCTGGTATTTTTATATCCATCTGCCGTTAGCAGCTTGCTCCTGTTATATAGTTGGTCATAACAGTTGTTATATTCAGTGATGGCACGATTCATATCAAAATGGGGTGTAATATTGGATAAGCTTTCTTTAATCATACCGATCCATTTTTCAGGCAGGCCTTTCGCATTACGTTTAAAGAAAAGGGGTACAATTTCCTTTTCCAGCAGCTCATATATCACAGCAGCATCATGCTGATCGTGATAAGGATCCTGTTCCGGCTGGTTGCTGAAAGGCAATGTCCACCCGGCATTTTCTGCGTTGGCCTCTGCCCACCAGCCTTCTGCGGGACTACAGTGAAGAGCGCCATTGCATACCGCTTTCATACCGCTGGTACCGGAAGCTTCCTGGTTATGCTCCGGCGTGTTTAACCATAGGTCCACACCTTGTGTCAGCATTGCAGCGAGTTCCATATCATAATCTTCCAGGAACAAAATGTGCATGTTTAAAGCGGCATCATTAACAACCGTTATTACTTTTTTAAGTAACGCAATACCATCTGCGTCATTGGGATGAGCTTTACCGGCAAAAATAAATAACACAGGATATTGCGTATTGTTGACGATAGCCGTCAGCCGTTTTATATCATTAAACAGGAGCCAGGCCCTTTTATACGAAGCGAATCTCCTTGCAAAGCCGATCACCAATGTTTCCTGTGTTATATCTTCCGGCAGGAAATTATTTTTAATAATGTTTTCATTAAATGCCGGCATACCAGTTTGCTGCCTGTTGAGGATGCTCTGCCACATCGCTCTTTTTAGTTTTTTTCGTATGTCCCATATTATATTATCAGGGATTTGATGCGCTTTGCCGCTGATGATGTTTTCCCGGTATGACTGCCAGGCCGGCGCCATCCAGGAGGGCAGATGTATGCCATTGGTAATGCCCGTGATATGCAGTTCATCGGGTTTGAAATCTTTCCACAGGGGATTCAACATATTACGGGATATACCCCGGTGCTGTTTGCTTACTGCATTTATTCCCTGGGAAAGCATCGCTGCAAAGTGCATCATAGAGAAAGTCCGGGGAAGCTGGTCTTCCCCGGAGCTGCCGAGTTTCATCAGGGTATCCCAGTCGATGTTAAAATTTTTAGCCAGGTAGGCGAGGTAGGTCCGGAGTAATATTTCATCAAAAACATCTTTTGCTGCAGGCACGGCAGTATGCGTGGTGAACTGGGTGGTGCATTTAACAATTTCGGCCGCCTCGTTAAAATTCAGATGAATTTGCTGCATGATGCTGCGTATCCTTTCCAGGATAGAAAAAGCGGCGTGCCCTTCGTTAATGTGGTACAGATCGGGTTGTATACCTAATGCGTCCAGCATTTTCACGCCACCTATGCCGAGCAGGATTTCCTGTTTCAGTCGCATTTCAGGGTCACTGCTGTATAACTGCGCTGATATCAGCCGGTCTTCTTCATTATTTAAGGCCAGGTCGGTATCCAGCAGATAGAGGCACACGCGTCCAACATCTACCTTCCAGATGGCAGCATGTACAATGCGGCCCGGGAAAGTCAGTTCAATCTTTACCTGTTCGCCAAGGCCGTTTTGCACGGGATAAACGGGTAGATTGCCAGGTTCCATTATATCCGGCATAGCCAGTTGATCGCCGGCAGGGGATATCTTTTGCATGAAGTATCCCCGCTTATACAGGAGGCCCGCTGCCACCATATTTAATCCGTTATCGCTTGCTGCTTTGATAAAATCGCCTGCCAGTACGCCCAGTCCCCCTGCATAAAGTTTCAGGTTCGTTTGTACGCCATATTCCATGCAGAAGTATGCTATCAGAGATTTTTTTTCATCAGAAGGCCGCATGTATTCCTGGTACTTAGCTGATACGGTTTGCAGCATTTGCAGAAACGTGGAACCCTTTTCAAGCCTGAGAAGATTGTCCGGGCTGATTGTTTTCAGTAACCTGATTGGATTTTGTTTGCACTGGTCCCATCCAACTTTATCCGCGTAGGCGTATAACGCGCCGGCTTCCTGGTTCCATGACCACCATAAGTTGCGGCTGATATGTTGCAGTGATTTCAGGCTGGCCGGAAAAAAGGGTTGAACATTTATTTCTCTCCAAAACGGTTGGGTTTCCGTTGTAACCTCAGCGGCTGTTTCGGCCGGAGGCGCCTGAGGTTTATCGAAGAAGAGTTTCTCCCGTTGTGTACTTTTCTCCAATGCGAGGTCATATGCGCGGTAATAGTAAGCCAGGAGGTGATCCCATACAAATTGTGCGGCTACATAGGCAGCGTTTTCCCTGGATTCCGCTACAGAAGCAGGGGAAGCTGAGGCATATCCGGCAATAATTCCTGCGATGTTTAGGGCGGCTTCAGGTTCATTGTTATCATTTCGTTCAACGATAAACATCCCTTTACCATTAAAGGTGGGCAGTTTGCTTACTGCCTTGCTGAATCCTGAAACGCTGGTAGAAACAGTTGGAATATGAAATGCCACGCTTTCCAGCGGAGTATACCCCCATGGTTCATAGTAAGAGGGAAATATTGCCAGGTCAAAGCCAATTAGGATATCGTAATAGGAAAGGTTAAACACGCCATCGGCCCCATTGAGGTATACCGGTGCATAAATAATTTTGACCCGGCTACCGGGAGAAGTATTGTTTAACTGCAACTGCCGGATCTGATTCAAAATGGGGTCGGTATCAGCTCCCAGTAAATTATGAGTCAGCACTTCTCCGCTCCGGGGAATGAGCGGGGCTTGCGCCCGCAGGTTATCCAGTAAAATTTCGCGGGGACCGGTATGATTGGCTGGTACAAAGATAAATGCCAGGATATTCCGTTTAGTTTCCTTTGATTTATTCAGTAGTGAAATGGCATCAATAAAGGTATTAAAGCCTTTATTAAGATATTCATACCTGCCGCTTTTAATAATCAGGAGGCTGTCTTC
>NZ_DATMTE010000159.1:0-1910 GCF_035564935.1 Chitinophaga sp.
CACCTTCTTCAGGGTATAATTACGCCCGCTTTGTATCGTTTTCTGATCGGCATCCAATAATAGCAGTTCATTATCATTTACCTGCTGGTAGTATCGCTGAAGGTTTCTGTCCTTATCAGGATTCAGATGGATAACGGTTGCCCCGGGATCAACCGGGGTGCCATGCACAATTGTATAAGTGCCTTCACTGGGAAATGTCTGGTTTTTTCCCTGGTAGGTTTCTTTCAGGGTGAAATGGTTGTCCGGTTGTTTTTGCAGTGTAAGTTCTGTAACAATGCCTTCACAATCAGCGCATGGCAAAGTTCCGGAATAAGTAACCGACAACGCGGTGTCTGAAGGGGAGTTCACATCCGACTGGCCGGTTGTTGTGCCGGAACTCTGACAGGCAGCAAAAATTACAGGTAATAACAATAATGGGAAGTATTTCATAAAGCAGGCTTTTCTGATCATAACAACACACGGCTGTTATTGTTTTTAGGGGATGATTTCAAAGAGAAAAAACTGGTTTTCTTCTTTCTCAGAAAAATTATTGTCAGCCACAAACACCAGGCTCCGGTGTCCATCAGGCAAAATGGGCCCGAAAGTAACACCCTCAATGTTATCTATATATTTTCCCAGGCTTACGAAGTCCAGCAATAAGGTTTTGGCCGCCGGTTTAAAGCGGGTGTTCGTCTGCAGGGAATTAATATTACTGATATCCGTGGCGTTATGGAGATCGGTAATGAACACTTTTATAGTACAATCCTTTACACCACTGGAAAAGGACCTTTCAATAGTCAGTAACTTCTCATCTTCCAATACCATGATATCTGAAATGCCGTTCACTTTAAACGCATTTGCAGGTATTGCAGGATAAGCCACCGGCTCCAGTTTATAAGCATATTGCGCTACCGGTTGCCGTGTATTGTTATCAAATTTCAGGATACGGGTATAAGCGCCCTGCCCTGGTTCCGCCCTTGGCCCGTCTTCATAGCGGGGTTCCTCCAGGCTTACATACAGGTGTTTGTAACCCGGTGTAAAACCAACACCCTCAAATACGCCATTGCGGCGTGGCCCGTTTTCGGTTGCCTGCATCCTGAACTGCGATGGCAGTGTAAAGGAGTCGATGTATTGTCCGTTCCTGCTGATCTCATAAATACCCGGGTTGGTAAGAACGGTATCTTTTTCATTTACAATGCGTTCTCCTTCACTGCTCCATACCAGCAGCTGTTTTTGGGCGTTATACCGCATGGCTTCCGGATCAGGAGTAAGGCCCGGATTAGTTTTGGTATCGGGATAGGGTTGCCCGTTGGCTTGCAGTAATGTGGTGACAGCAGTAAATTTCACACTATCAAACGATTTATCGGAGAAATAAAGCCGGGCAGTATAAAAACGTGCAGGATTCAGCGCGGAGCGGTCGTCACAAATAAGATAATACTGCCCTGTGGTGGCGTCATAGTCTATGCCGGATAAGCCGCCGGTAGCGGTTCCATTGAAGGGAAGGTTATATGGAACAATATATTCCCCGATAAATTTTAACTGGCCAAAGCCATTGGCAGCAGTACCCGCCTTTCTGGAAGATGAGCAACTAAAGAGGCCCGCCAGTATGGGAAAGATCAGGAGAAGCAGGTGTTTTTTCATGGCAGCAAGTTAGGAAATCTCCTGCATTGAGATCGTCCTCCGATGCCTGTATATGGAGTAAGTACTACCTGTGTATAAAAGGCTGCTTCCAGTTGTTCAAGCGCATATGCATAATTGAGTACGGCTACATCTCCGGAGCCTAAACTCACATAAGAAAAAGGTTTACGTGAATAGATAATACGTGATCACAATGCCCTGTTATTGAACAGTAGCGGGTTTCATAGATGCCGGCAGGTACGCTCGCACTGGCATCTGGTGACCAGATACGGGGTATGTAAAAAAGCGGTTTT
>NZ_DATMTE010000160.1:0-9643 GCF_035564935.1 Chitinophaga sp.
ACTTTTCTTTTTATCAGGTGGCGGCCTCCTGTTTCCACCAGGTTATGATAAATCCTGCCGCTACCAACATCAGCAATAAGATGGAGGAAACGGCGGAGATCTTTCTTCCCAGGAAGAAGGTGGCCGGTTCAAACCGGAAAACAATGTCATGTTTACCTGCCGGTACCACCAGTCCGCGCAGGGCATAGTTCACCCGGAGTATAGGCGTTTCTTTCCCGTCAATAAAGGCTTTCCAGCCGGCAGGGTAGTAAATGTCCGAGAATACGCCCAGTCCTTTGCCCGTATTTACCGCGGTATATGTCAGTTCGTTGAGGCCGTACTTGCTGAGTGTAATATGCGCATTGCTATCAGCCACAGGTGTAAAAGCGCCGGCCGTTTGCTGAAAGCGCCGGTCAATGATCACGGTATCGGCGGGGTTGAAGTGATCCAGCGCCTTCATTTCAGCATTGGCGTTGGGCGCCCATTGAATGGCTTTTACAAACCAGGCGTTCCCCAGCGCGCCGGGGTTGCGTTGCGCCACTGGCTGCCCGCTCTGCTGGTCCGGTACAATAAAGTAGCGGGTATTCAGCATATTGAACACGGCCATATTGTTTTTGGTGAGCTGGTGTTCGATCAGGTCTTCATAGATCCACAATTTAGCAGGACTTTGCCCGCCTACCGATTTATGGAAGTAGCTGGTATTGGCATCCAGGAAAGGATTGGTGGTAGCGTTGAGCACGCGGTAGTAAGGATCTTTGTCCCGCAATATCATTTCATCAGCCGGGGAAGGGGCGATGTAATTTTCCAGGTTGGATGCTTCCATGAAGCTGTCTTCATTCAAATAATTTTTATCTACCTGGAACAGGTCGAACAATACCGCGAAAGCAATGATCCCTATGGTGTATCCCGGTTTTAATTTTTCTTTCAGGAAGAACCAGAGCGCAGCGAAGGCAATTAAAATAAATACGAGTGCGCGGATGCCATCTGCCCGCAAAATGCTGCTGCGGTCCTGTTTGAGGGCATTCAGCAACCTGGCGGCGGGTATTTCCCCGCCCAGCATTTGTGTGTAGCGGGCCAGGAAGTTACCATCACCCGGACCATTGAACGTATACAGCATGCTGCCGCCAATGGCCAGCAGCAGTACCAGGCCGCCGGTTACATACAGCGCCATGCGGAGGTGCTGTTGCAGCCAGGCTTTTGTCTGCTTACCATATAATAACTCCTGTAAGGACCAGCAGGCAAGGATCACCATAGTTACCTGCGGTATCACCAGGGCCATGGTAGGCGCCCGGAATTTGTTGTATAGGGGAAGATGATAGAAGAGGAAGTTATTCACCCCGGGAAAATTTGATCCCCAGCTAAGCATTATGCCAATGAGCGTGGCGGCCACCAGCCACCATTTATGCCAGCTGTTCACAATGAACAGTCCCAACACAAACAGGAAACAAATAATAGCGCCTATGTAAACGGGGCCGCCGGTAAAAGGCTGCCCGCCCCAGTATAATTGCCAGGAAGGGCGCTCCACAGCTTCGGCTGCTTTAACAGGCGGTACGCCTATATCGGTGAGGGTTTGGTACACATGTGAGCTGGTGGACAGCTTTTCGCCGGAAGCTCCACCCACCAGGTGGGGCAGCAGCATCGTGAATGTTTCTCCCTTGCCATAGCTCCACTGGAAGGCATAAGCAATATCGAGGCCACCGGATTTTTTTTCCGGTTTGCCCGGTTGGCTGGTGGTTAACTCCGACTGGCTCCCGCGAATAGTATAGGGAGTATACTCCTTCATGAGCAGCAGGTTTTCCATGGCGGGTAACATGGCCAGGATACCCGCCAGTACCAATATCACAGAAGCCTTAAAAAAAGCCGGCAGCTGTTTTTCCCGGAAGGCCTGTATGCCTGCCGCCACCGCCAGGCATATGGCCATGATGCCGGTATAGTAGGTAATTTGCGGGTGGTTGTTATAGATCTGCAATGCTGCAGCCAGGGCGGTTAAACATCCGCCGGCCAGGTACTGCTTACGGTAGGCGAGGATAATACCACCCAGTATGGGCGCTATATAAGCCATGCACATCACCTTGGTAATATGCCCCGCATCAATACTGGTAATGGTGAACGTAGCAAAACCATAGGCAATAGCGCCGGTTATTCTTATCCAGTATTTGAAATCGAGTATACAAAGCAATACATACATACCCATCATCAGCACAAAAAACATATCCACGGGGTTGGGAAGGTATAAAGCAAACACCCGGTTCAGAACACCGATCTTATTTACAGAAGGCCCGGTAAAAATAACATAGGTAGGCATACCACCAAACATGCTGTTGGTCCACAGGGGAATATCGCCGGTAACAGCATAGTAATCGCCCGCTTCTTTTTGCATGCCTTTATAGTGAACCATGTCCGATTGCAACAGCTGTTTACCCTCCAGTACAGGGCTGCAAAATACAAATGCCAGGGCCACAAACAGCAGCAATGCACCAAGATGTGGAATTAAAGCTTTAATTCGTCTGGACTTCATAATTGTCTGGTTTTCATAAATATTGCAAAGGATGATTGATGTAAGTGGATAAGCTTACTTGAAGTTTTACTTTAAGTAATTATTGTTGTTGGGACAACAGCTCCAAAGTATGGGAAAGCATGGCATCGCCGCTGCCGTGCCATGCATCATGACCGGGAATTACATAGGCCGGGTGAGGAAATTTTTCTTTCATCCGTGCTATGCTGGCCGGCCATTCTTTCACATTGCCGTCCGCGGTGTAACCGATGTTTTTTGCCTGGCTGCTTTTAATAAAGCATCCGCCATACAAAACCTTAGTGGCAGGAAGCCAGGCCACAATGTTATCTTTCGTATGTCCTTCACCGGGATACCATGTAGTGATCTGCTGCCCGCCCACCGTAAAAGTGGTATCGTTGGTAAAAGTATACTGCGCCTGTTTTTCCCCGGTGCGCTTGCACATATCCAGTGTGGCAACGCTGCTGTAGGTTTTTACGCCCAGCTTTTTGAACAGGTCGAGGCCCGCGGTTCTGTCGGCGTGAAAATGGGTAACAATACAATACGTTATTTTCCGGTGGTGCTTTTTCATAATGGTATCCACCAGCTGTTGGGTTTGATCCTCGCTCCAGGGAGTGTCCATTACCACCACGCCATTCTTTGTTACGATGTATATGCCGTTGGTAGGGTACACCACGTTGTTGAACTGGCCGTAAGACGTATATACATACACGATACCGGTGAGCTGCGCGGTACTGATCCTGAAAGTGCGTCCGTTCTGTGCAGTTGCGCCTCCGGCTGTCAGCAGGAGGCAGATGAAAGCAAAAATTGTTCTTCTCATAAAAAACCGATGAGCCGCAAAACTACCAATTATCTTCTTTAAAAGATTATCCTGCCCCGGCGGCACGGGATGCCATCGCCTGGCTGAACGACCCGGCGTTTTTTTTATTCCCGGGCAATCATCTCTCCAAACAAACCTCCTGAAAAAGAATCAGACCGACCTGGAAAACATCCTGCTAAGTTTACCCTGACCCACGGGAGGCGTCTATAGAAGAAATTGTAAACAACTTTTACAACTCGGTGATAATCATTTGTCAGCACCTGCGCCTGGATGCAACTAAATACATAAATACGACCCGGCAGCCACCCGTGTAAACGAGGTGATCGTGTCTTACCCGGCGGGATATGCCATCACGTTATACCGTATCGCCAACCGGCTCACCCGGCTGGATGTGCCGGTGTGAATACAATGTAACCATCTATGCACGCAGCACCATCAGGGCTGCAACATAGTGATCGGGCAAGGCAATATCATTGGCGGCAGCATTTTTACCACGAAGAGCGTTCCCCGTATTCACAGGTGTTCAATACCCACCAGGTGAGGATTACCACCAAAACCGGCGTATAACGGTTCCCCACAAATAGCCGGGGCTTTCGCAGAAATATTTATATCTTAAGCCGGAAGAAGACCGCCGCCTGTGGCGGATAAAGACCTACCGACATGCGAATGAACGTTTTGCCTGCGGGCATTGTATTTACCATGCTATCCTTTTCCCCGGGGCTAAAGGCCCAGGACACCCTGCAACAACTGCCGGAGGTGGTGGTGCAGTCTTATTACTCGAAAGCCTCGCTGCAGCGTGTACCCACCGCCGTGAGTATCCTCTCGCCCGCCGATATGCAGCTTCAGCAGGGCGGCTCCCTGCTGCCGGCCATTAACACGGTGCCGGGTATACGAATGGAGGAAAGGTCGCCCGGCAGTTATCGTTTATCCATCCGGGGTAGTTTGCTCCGTTCTCCTTTTGGCATCCGGAATATTAAAATTTATGCAGATGATATCCCGCTTACCGATGCCGGAGGTAATACTTATCTCAACCTGATAGACGCGGACGCTGTGAGTCGCGCCGAAATCCTGAAAGGACCGGATGGCAGTCTTTTTGGCGCCAACTCAGGCGGCGTGGTACGGCTCGATCTTTTCCCCCCGGCGGCAGACACGCCCCGTTTGCAGCTGAACCTGCAGGGAGGCAGCTACGGCCTGTTCCATGGCAGCGTGGCCTGGCAGCAACAGTTCAACAACTACCAGGTACAAGTGTTCCAGGGCTACCAGCGGGCAGATGGCTACCGGGAAAATACCGCCATGAAACGATCGTATACCCAAACCGCCCAGCGCTGGGAATACAAACCCGGTTACGCACTGAAGCTGCTGGCGTTTTATTCTGACCTGTCGTACCTCACCCCGGGAGGACTCACCCTGGCGCAAAGCGAAGCCAATCCCCGTGCGGCCAGGCCGGGCACGCCCGCCACTCCCGGCGCCGTGGAGCAAAAGGCCGGCATCTATAACCGTACCTTCCAGGGAGGATTGATCCACGAAGCGCAGTTCACCCCACGCCTGCAACATGTATTGTCGGTATTCGGAGCCACTACCCATTTCGAAAACCCGTTTATCACCAACTACGAGGCCCGGGACGAAAACACCGCCGGCTTCCGCACCTACCTGCAGTGGACCAACGATCCGCAACGTTCCTCCATTTTCCAGTGGAAATGGCTGAACGGGGCAGAGTGGCAGCAAACCACCACCGATGTCATTAATTATGGTAACAAACAGGGCAAACGCGATACGGTAATTGCTGCGGATAAACTGAAAGCCAGCCAGTACTTTTTCTTTACCCGCTTCCAGGCCAATATAAATGCCTTTACATTGGAGGCTGCCGCCAGTTTAAATTACTATGGCTACAGCTACAACAGCAACGGCCACACGAAAATAAATTTCACTCCCCAGCTGATGCCGCGCTTCTCGCTCTCGTACCTGTTTACGCCACAGGTAACAGGCCGGCTTACAGTAAGCCGGGGCTATTCCCCGCCGGCTACGGCGGAAGTTCGTGCATCCGATAACGTGATCAATACCGCCCTGCAGCCGGAAACCGGCTGGAACTATGAAGCGGGCGTAAGGGCGGGCACCCGTAACCACCGGGCCATGCTGGATGCCGCGTTCTTTTATTATAAAATGCAAAACGCCATTGTACTCCGGCAGCACAACAGCGGCGAGGAATATTTCATCAACGCCGGCGGCGTGCAGCAAAAAGGCATAGAGCTGCAGGGCATGTGGTGGCTGATGAAACCGGCCCGCCACGGCGTATTACGCGGTATTAAATGGCAGGAAGGATATACGCTGAGCGATTTCCGGTTCAGCCACTACCAAAGCGCCGATGGGAAAGACTATTCCCGGAACGCACTCACCGGTGTGCCGCAACATGTACTGGTAAGCAGTTTATTATGGCAGTTCCCCGCAGCGGTATCCTTATATACACAACATACTTATACCAGCAGCATCCCACTGAACGACGCCAACACCGCTTTTGCCGGCGGCTATCATTTGTTGCAGGCCAATGTGAGCTGGAAACTGCCGCTGCGTTCCCGTTGCAACATCCGCATACGGGCAGGCGCCGATAACCTGCTGAACGTAAACTACAGCCTGGGCAACGATCTCAATGCATTTGGCGGACGTTACTACAACCCGGCGCCTGGACGGAATTATTTCGGGGGAATCAGCATGCAGCTATAGTCATCAAACAAATCAGTATCATCAGCGTAATCAGTGAGTCAGACAAAATCCCGCTGCATTTTTTTATGCAGTTGGGGAACATATTGGCCGTATTGGGCAGCTACATCCTCACGCTGTATTACTCACATAATAGCCGCCCCGGCCAAAAATCCGTATCAAAGCGGGGCCTGACATTAACATCTCCCTGTTTAACAAAAGCGGCATAGAATTGTAATAAGTGGGTAAGCATTTACAAGAAGATGAATTCTACCAACGGAAAATCGGATAAGCCGGTCATAACCGCAAAAATTGATGGCTTTTTTCTCCAGTTCTATTACATCGCCGTCTTCATTGCCCGTTTTTTCAGGGAAGCCTTCCGGCCCCCGATCGAATGGGGAGAGTTTGTGCGTCAGTGTTACCAGGTGGGGTATAAGTCGCTGGCCCTTGTTACGGTAACGGGGTTTATTACCGGCGTGGTATTCACAGAGCAATCGCGTCCCACCTTATCGGAGTTCGGGGTTACGGCCTGGCTGCCGTCGCTGGTAGCTATTGCAGTAGTGCGCGCGCTGGCGCCGCTCATTGCCGCGCTGATCTGCGCCGGTAAAGTAGGGTCCAGCATCGGCGCAGAACTGGGATCCATGAAAGTAACAGAACAGATCGACGCCATGGAGGTATCTGCCATTAACCCTTTCCGTTACCTGGTGGTGACCCGCGTTATCGCCATGACGGTTTGCCTGCCGCTGCTCATGTTTTACAACGCCCTCATTGGCTGCCTGGGTTCTTACTTTGATGTACACGCCCATGAACAAACCAGCCTGGTATCATTTTTTGATAACGCCTTTGCGCAGATCACCTTCCTGGATTATACCACGGCGCTTACCAAAGCTATCCTGTATGGCTTTACCATTGGCATTGTAAGCTGCTACCAGGGCTTTAATGCCAGCCAGGGTACCACGGGTGTGGGTAAAGCAGCGAATGTATCGGTAATTGTATCCATGTTCCTCATCTTTATAGAAGAAGTAATTATTGTTCACGTGTTTAATTCCATCCGCTAGTCATGAAAACAAATGGTCACCAGATAGATATGAATGAAACCGTGATCAGTATCCGGAACCTCTATAAATCTTTCGGGGAGAAGCATGTTTTACGGGGGATCGACCTCGATCTGCATAAAGGAGAGAACGTAGTAGTACTGGGCCGCTCCGGTACAGGTAAATCGGTGCTGATAAAAATTATTATAGGACTGCTGATGCCGGATGCCGGTACGGTAAATGTACTGGGGGAAGAGGTAGAGCAGCTCAAAGACGCTGCCCTGCGCGCCCTGCGCCTCAAAGTAGGTTTCTCCTTTCAAAGCAGCGCGCTGTATGATAGTATGACGGTAGGAGAAAATCTCGCATTCCCCCTGAAACGCAACAACCGGGAAATGACAAAAGAACAGATCCGTAAAACCATCGATATTGTACTGGATGCTATCGGCTTGCCGGAAACCATTAACCAGATGCCCTCCGAATTATCAGGCGGCCAGAAGAAAAGAATAGGCATAGGCCGTACCCTCATCCTGCGGCCGGAAATTATGCTGTACGATGAGCCCACGGCCGGTTTAGACCCCATTACCAGTATGGAACTGAATAAACTGATCGTGGCCGTACAGGAAAGGTTCAATACCAGCTCTATTATTATTACGCACGATCTTACCTGCGCCAAAGAGGTAGGCGACCGGGTAGCTGTAATGGATGAAGGAAAATTTATACGGCAGGGAAGTTTTGAAGAAGTATTTAATGAGAAGGACGGACTTATTAAAAGTTTTTACGACTATAATTTTATACAGTAAGTTATGGAAGCAGGAAAAAAACGCGCCGTTATTGTAGGCATCTTTGTATTTGTAGGACTCGCCATTTTTGTAACCGCAGTAATGATGCTGGGCAAGCAACAGAAACTATTCAGCAAGTCCATCCAGGTGAAGGCCTATTTTAAAGATGTGAACGGCTTATCAGTAGGCCGGAATATCCTGTATTCCGGGGTAAAGATAGGTACTGTGAAGAAGATCAGTTTTGTGAGGACCAACCAGATCCTGGTGGTCATGAATATAGATGAAGCCTCGCAGGAGTTCATTCATAAAGATGTGGAAGCCCGAATCAGTTCCGAAGGATTGATGGGAAACAAGATCGTAATGCTTTCCGGCGGTACCCCCAATATGCCGGTAATTGAAGACGGCGATCAGCTCCACGTGGTAAGCGGCCTGAGTACCGAAGAGATCATGAGCACCCTCCAGGTAAACAATAAAAGCCTGGTGGAAATCACCAATAACCTGAAAGTGATCACCAAAGGCATTGTAGATGGAAAAGGCACATTAGGCAAATTACTCACAGACGATACCGTTTACAAAAACCTGAATACCACCATGGCCGGCCTGAATGACGCCGTAGTGAACACCCGTCGTCTTACCGGGGCTTTATCCTTATATGCAGCCAAACTGCAAACAAAAGGGGTATTGTCCAACGACCTGGTAACAGACACGGTAGTATTTGCACAACTTCGTACAGCCGTTGCCGAAATGAACAGTGCGGCCTTCAATGCCAACAAAACAGTGGAAGACCTGCGCTTTGCCAGCCAGGGCGTACGCGCCAATCTTGATGACCCCGAAGCGCCGGTAGGCATGCTCCTGAAAGATACCCTGCTGGCAGACGCCTTTAAGGAAACCATTTACAACCTGGAAAGCAGCACACAGAAACTGGATACCAATATGCTGGCGCTGAGAAACAACTTCCTGTTCCGCGGCTATTTCCGCAAACAGGCCAAACGGGAAAGAAAAGCCCAGAAAGAAAAAGAAAAGGCCGAACGCCAGGCGCAGAAATAGTGACAATAGTGTTGTTACCGCCATGTAAACGCCCCGCCCGGCAACAGTAATAAATCAATGACCGTTTTCGGAGAAAGCAGTTATAGGGGTAAGATCCACTTTTCGGAACTCCACTTCAGCGCCTTCTGCCTGCAGTGCGATTTGTCCTTTACCGGCAGTGGCATTGGTACCGTAGTTGACCAGGTCGCCGTTTTCCCATACTTTAATGGCGTTGCCCACGCATTCAATGATCATGGTATTCCATTGCTTCAGCGGCTTCTCGGAATTATCAGTAAGATTAATGATGCGGCGCTTTTTGCCATCTACAGCACCCCATTCGCTTTTGGGACCTCTTCGCTTTTCCATATCTGGTACGGTAATATCTTCCCCTATGCACCAGAAGTCGCCGGCATCGTTATGCTGCAGCTGTACTTCAATGGATTGCGGGAACATATCATACAATACCCGCGGGGTAGAAGCGAATACCAGTACGCCGCAGTTACCGGGTTTGGCAGGGAAGCGATATTGTACTTCCAGGCGGAAGTTTTCATAACCTGCATCAGTAATAATATGCCCTTGTGGATTGGCCAGGCTCACGAAAACGCCGTTCCTTATAATGAACGGGCTTTTCACTTTGGGGTCTTTATCCATAGCGGGAACGTCAGCATGCCAGCCGCTGAGGTCTTTAAAGTTGAACAGGCTGCGCGTTTGTGCGTGTACGTTGGCCATACAACCCAGCAGTGCGGCAATGGTGAAGGCGGAGAAAAGGTATTTTTTCATAAAGGAATTTATCAGGCGC
>NZ_DATMTE010000161.1:0-9250 GCF_035564935.1 Chitinophaga sp.
GGATAAATTGCATTGTAATGAATAAGACAAGATTCCACGACTATGGCACTCAGGCCGTTTTATTACGAAAAAAAAGAATGCTGGTGATCAAAATCATCAGCATTCTTTTTCCCTTTTTAATAATAGGTGGAGTGGAGGCAGGACTACGGTTATTCAATTACGGCCACAGCCTGCAACTTTTTATTACGGCTCCGCAGCATCCCGGTTATTACCAGCTCAATCCTGCAGCTTCCCTGAAATATTTTTCCAATGCCGATATCGCCACCAAAGGGAATAGCGAATTATTTAAACAGGTAAAAGATTCCGGCACGCTCCGCGTCTTTGTGCTGGGAGAGTCCACTACCATTGGTTATCCTTATTTCCACAACGGCTCCTTTCACCGCTGGCTGCAGTTCCGGCTGATGCATACCAACCCCGACAAGCACCTGGAGATCATTAATCTTTCATTAACGGGCGTTAATTCCTATACTGTAGAAGGTTTCGCAAAAGAATTACTGCCGTATCAGCCCGATGCAGTGCTTATTTATACCGGGCACAACGAATATTATGGCTGCCTGGGCACCGGCAGTACGGACAAAGTTGCAGGCAATTCTTTCCTGGTGCACCTGGTGCTGCAATTGCGCAAGCTCCGTATTACGCAGCTCATGGCCAATGCGCTCCACAAAGTTTCCTCCCTGAAACCTTCCGGTACGGAAGGCGGTGGTAAAACCCGTATGGAAATGATGGTGGCAGAACAACAGATCCCTTTCGGATCCCCCATGTATGAAAGGGGCATTACCCAGTTCACCAACAACATGGATAATACCCTGCGTATGCTGGACGAAGCCAAAGTACCGGTGTTTATCAGTAACCTCGTGTCTACCGAAAAAGACCTGTTCCCTTTTATCAGTATAGCTCCCGACAGTACAAAATACCCCGGCTTTGGTACCGCCTACCGGCAGGGAGAACAGGCTATTGCCAAAGGCGATTCTACGGCCGCACTGCAGTATTTCCTTGCTGCGGAAAACAGCTGCAACGCACATGCAGGCTGTAATTATTACCTGGGGGAATTGTGGCTCCAGAAGGGCGACACCACCGCTGCTAAAACGTACTACGACAAGGCACGGGACCTCGACGGGCTCCGTTTTCGCGCGCCTTCCAAACTGAATAAAGTGCTGCTGGACCTGTGCAGCAAATATAAAAACGCCCACCTGGTGGATGCCAATGCCGCCTTTGAAGCCGCCAGCCCCGGGCATATTATCGGGAACAGCCTGATCCTGGAACATGTGCATCCTAACCTCAACGGCTACGCGTTGTTGTCTGATGGATTCTACAATACCATGAAAAAACAGGGTCTTTTTAAAGCGCCCAACGACAGCGCCATGAGCTTCGCGCAGCTGCGGCATGCCATGCCCATCACGGTAATTGATAGTCTTTCCGGTGCTTATAAAATTGCGCACCTTAAAAGAAGCTGGCCTTTTAATACAGGTCAGGTTCACGATACAACGTTGATTTCCAGTGCAGAAGAGCAGTTGGCCTACGAAGTTGCTTTCAGGAAAACCTCCTGGGAAGCGGCATTACAGCAGCTGTATAACGGCTACAATCAAAACGGTGATTTTGCCCGTGCAGCTACCATAATGGCAGCATGGGTACAGGAGCATCCTACTGAAGCGGCGTATTATGAAGAAGCCGGCAACTACAATGGTAAGCTGGATAATACGGCAGAAGCCATCTTCTATTTTAAAAAAGCGTTTGCCCTGTCGCCCGCATTTGATGTGGCCAGGACGCTGTTTGTGCTTTATCTGAAACAGGATGATGCCGGCAAAGCCCTGCCTTACCTGAACTACGCCATTGATCATAACGAGCGGCGTTTAAACCTGCTGCCGGTGAAAGACTGCCTGTTGCAGATCCTGGAGCTGCAAACAGTAGCTGCTAGGGAACCGGCAAATATAGCCGTACTCAACCGGATTGCGGGTTTGTATTACCGCATGGGAAATAAAGACGGCGCTGAATTGTACATAGAGAAAGTATTGCAGGCATCGCCCGGTAACAGGGATGCACTCAATATGCAAAGCCAGTTGAAAAAAGTATAGTTATGTGGAAAGAGATCACGCATATCAGCCGGCAGCAATGCATGGAATCCGGACAGGTGGCTGCAGCAGCCATGCTGGCGGTATCGCTTTACTACCGCGACTTCCGGCTTGTGGCCGTTGCCTTGCTGTTCCTGCTTATCACGTTGCTGGCGCCCCGGCTGTTGTACCCGCTGGCGGTGGTGTGGTTTGGCCTGGCAAAGGTATTGGGAGAAATAAACGTACGCATACTGCTTACCCTTGTTTTTATAGTGGTGGTAATACCGGTGGGTATGTGGCGGAAGTGGATGCGCAAAGATACTTTACAGCTGCGCAGGTTTAAGAAAGATAAAGGATCGGTAATGGATATACGAAATCATGTGTATACAAAAGAAGATCTGCAGCATACATTTTAAAACCATCATTATTCATACGTCATGGAATTTTTGCATGAACTGCTCTACTTTTTAAAGACACGGAAAAAGTTCTGGCTGCTTCCGCTGATCATCGTGTTGCTGCTGCTGGCGTCGCTGGTAGCATTAACAAGCGCCTCTGCGCTGGCGCCTTTTATTTATGCCATATTTTAAGCATTGAGAAAAATTATCCTGGGCATATCGGCATTTTATCACGACAGTGCGGCAGCGCTGCTCATCGACGGTCACATTATTGCGGCTGCCCAGGAGGAACGTTTTACCCGTATAAAGCAGGATGCTGCTTTCCCGGTGCAGGCTATTAAATATGTATTGTCGGAGGCCGGCATTTCTTTCGATGAGCTTACCGCAGTGGCATTTTATGATAAGCCTTTGCTGAAGTTTGAACGGCTGCTGGAAACGTATCATGCTTTTGTGCCACGGGGCTGGCGGAGTTTTATCACTGCTATGCCGGTGTGGATGGAAGAAAAGGTGTTTATGAAGAAGATGCTGCGGCGGCAGTTCCGCGCATTGAGCGCCACGGTAAAAGTACCGCTGTATTTCCCGGAGCATCATTTGTCGCATGCCGCCAGTGCCTTTTATCCTTCGCCTTTTCAATCGGCCGCGATCCTTACGATAGACGGCGTAGGGGAGTGGGCTACCACCACCATTTGCTATGGCGCCGGCAGTGATATCAAAATACTGCGGGAACTGCGTTTTCCGCATTCCCCGGGGTTGTTGTATGCGGCCTTCACTTATTTCCTGGGCTTTAAAATAAACAGCGGCGAGTACAAGCTCATGGGGCTTTCGCCTTACGGCTTGCCTGATGATCCGCAAACCATTGTGTTCAGGGAAAAGATCCTGGCAACGTTGGTGGATATACGAAACGACGGCTCCATCCTGCTGAATATGGATTATTTTGAATTTGCCACGGGGTTGAAAATGACGGCCACGCCGTTGTGGGAGGCGCTGTTCGGCATGTGCAGGCGGGAGCCGGAATCGGCCATCACGCAGGAGCATATGAACCTGGCGCTGGCCATTCAGCAGGTGATGGAACACATTGTAGTAGCGCTGGCGCAAACCGCAAAAGATATTACCGGCAGCCGGCGGTTGGTAATGGCGGGCGGTGTAGCGCTGAACTGTGTAGCCAATAATAAAATAAGGGCCGCAGGTATTTTTGAGGATATCTGGATACAACCTGCTGCCGGTGATGCCGGCGGTGCATTGGGCGCTGCATATGCAGCTTATCATATAGGAATGGAACAGGCGCGTATTTTTTTCCAGGGAGATGATGCCATGCAGGGTGCTTTTCTTGGCCCCGCCTATGGCGACGCGGATATCCGGAAACTGCTGGCCCGCTATGCAGCAGTAGCCGTGCACGAGCCGGACTTTGAAAAGCTTACACATACCGTGAGCGCTCACCTGGCAAACGGAAAAGTAGTGGGCTGGTTCCAGGACCGGATGGAGTTTGGCCCGCGCGCACTGGGCAACCGCAGTATTTTTGCTGATCCGCGGCAGCCGGGTATGCAGCAGCAACTCAACCGGAAAATAAAATTCCGTGAAAGCTTCCGGCCCTTTGCCCCGGCAGTACTGGCGGAAGATGCAGCGCTTTATTTTAACGATGCCGGCGCATCTCCTTATATGTTATTCACCACTACATTAAAGGAAGCACAACGTATTCCCCTTGCAAACACTTCTTCCTATACATTATTTACTACTGCTACACAAAACGTTGCTTCCGTATTGAGTGAAGCAGAACAAGGCACTGATGCTACACATACTATTGCTTCCTCATTGAGTGAAGTACAGCAAGGCACTGCCGCTGCACAAAAAGCACAGAACAGCAACCTGCCGCCTGTGGGGGCAGCTATTACTGATCGCCTGCTGCAGCAACGCTCCTGCATTCCCGCTGTTACACATCTCGATTATTCTGCGCGGGTACAAACCGTACATCATACACTTCATCCAAAGCTGCATCTACTTATTAATAGTTTTAAAAAACTAACGGGTTGCAGTGTGCTGATCAACACCTCTTTTAATGTAAGGGGAGAGCCGGTAGTAAACACACCGGAAGATGCATGGCTTGCTTTTATGCGAACGGAAATGGATTACCTGGTAATAGGTCATTATGTTTTTGACCGCCGCCGGCAACCCGCACTGCCAAAGGAGTTGTTTAAATCATTTGAATTGGATTAATACATCTTTCTAAAAGAAATTTTTAAAAAAACATCACATTAATAACACAGTTAGTTCATTATTAGCGCTGCTGTTAGGCCGCTGATGCTTACTTGCAATCATTATTTTCTTATCAATCGAAATATCGTTCGCGTTATGAAAAGATTACTATTGCTGATGCTCCTCGCATCGGGTCTGTTACAGGCCTATGCACAAAAGCAGTTGACAAAGGGTAAAGTGCTGGATGAAACCGGCCAGCCACTTCCCGGCGCAACTGTAAGGGTAAAAGGTACCAACATTTCAAGTCCAACAAATGGTACAGGCGACTTCCAGATTGCCACCGGCGAAACCACTTCCCCGGTACTGATTATTTCCTATATCGGTTACATCTCACAGGAGGTGGCAGTTACGGGCGACAATCTGACCATTACATTAAAAACAGATGCCAGGTCGCTGAACGACGTGGTAGTAGTGGGTTATGGTACCCAGAAAAAGAGCGACGTAACCGGCGCTACCAGCTCCGTGAAAGCGGTTGACATTGCCAAACGTCCGTTGGTAAGGGTAGAACAGGCTTTACAAGGTACCACTTCGGGTGTTACGGTACAGAGCAACAGCGGCCAGCCTGGTAAAGGGATCAGCGTAAGGATCCGTGGGGCCAGCTCTATCACCGGTGGCAATGATCCGCTGTATGTAATTGATGGTTACATTGGCGGTAACCTGGAGTCTATTTCACCAGGCGACATTGAAAGCATGGAAATCCTGAAAGATGCATCTGCTACTGCTATCTACGGTTCCAGGGGTTCTAACGGGGTGGTAATGGTGACCACTAAAAGTGGTAAATCAGGAAAACCAAGAGTAGATTTCAGTGGCTGGGTAAGCAGAAATTCTTTGCCAAAGAAACTGAACCTGTTGAATGCCTACGAGTTTGCCCAGCAGGTAAACCTGAAAGGAGATGTTGCCGGAACTGGTCACCCGTTTTCAGATGCAGAACTGGCCAATTTTAAAAATAACCCCGGCGGTACCGACTGGCAGGATGAATTAACACAAAAGCCATTGGCCCAGAATTACCAGGTGGCAGTATCCGGCGGTTCTGACAATGTGAAATACTATTTCTCTTATAACTATCTTGATCAACCGGGCTTGCTGGTAAATTCCGGTTATAAGAGACATACCCTGAGAGCAAATGTGGATGTGAAACTGAATAGCAAAATGGACCTGAAAGTGAATATCACGGGTTTGTTGCCGCAGTCGCACAACACCGATTTCTCCGGCGATATCACCGATCCGTTTGCGGAGGCCAGCATGTGGGATCCTACCAGCCCGGTAAAAGATGCACAGGGTAATTACATTGGGAGATCGAAATTTGCTTCCCTGGCTACCAACCCGCTGCAGAATATGATGAGCCGTTCTGTAGACGGAAAAACATCCAACTTAACTGCTACCGGTGTGTTCACGTATCGTATCATCGATCACCTGACATTTACGTCCAATAACAGTTATGAATTACAGAACCAGCAAACGCAATCGCTTTTCCCGCCGGGAACAAACGAAGCCTATAACAATAACGACTATGCGAAAGTGGAGAACGCCCGTTACAGAAGCTGGCAGAACTCCAACTTCCTGACCTATAACAACCGTTTCGGCAAACACTCCCTTACCGTAACGGCCCTGGTAGAACAGGCATCTAAAATGAATAATAATACCATTGCGCAGGCCAACCAGCTGTCTACCTACAGCCTCGGTTACTGGAACCTCGGGTTGGGAAAAACACAAACTACCACCAGCGGTTACTGGTCGGATGCATTGATCTCCTACATGGGAAGGGTCAACTATGCCTTTAACGACAAATACCTGTTAACGGTGTCTGTACGTACAGACGGATCTTCCCACCTGGTAGACAAGTACTCCACTTTCCCTGCAGTAGCATTGGGCTGGGCAGTAGATAAGGAAGGCTTTATGGCTAATTCCAAAGTGATCACCGGTCTGAAGCTTCGTGCCAGCTACGGGCAAACAGGTAACCAGGCAGTACCTGCCTATTCCTCCATTGCGCAGATCGGAACAGCACAGCCTTACTACTTTGACGGCAGCACGCCAAGCGTAAACACGCCGCTGGGTACACCGGTGTCCAGCTCCCTGCGTTGGGAAAAGAACACTACCTATGATGTGGGTGTGGACATGGAATTATGGCGCGGTCGCTTAACTTTCACGGCAGATGCTTACAATAAGAAAGTTACAGACCTGCTCTATGCCACGGATAATCCTTTCTATTACGGTGGCGGAAGCTTCCAGCGCAATATCGGTAGTGTGAGAAACACCGGTATTGAGTTCAGCATCGGTGGTATGCCGGTAGTGAATAAAGATTTCAAATGGACCAGCAACTTCAATATCTCCTTTAATAAAAATGAAGTATTGGATCTGGGCGGCCAGGATAATATCATCGTAAATGGTATTGGGTCCGCACAGCAAGGTGTATCTATTATCAAGGTAGGCGAACCGCTGGGTACCTTCTACGGTTACAAATACCTGGGCACCTGGAAAAGTAATGAGAAAGACGAAGCCGCTTTATACGGCAAGCAACCAGGGGATACAAAATATGCCGACCTGGATGGAGATAAGAAACTTTCCGGTGGCGACCTCACCACTATCGGTAACGGTATGCCTAAATATTACTTCGGTTTCATCAACGACTTCGCTTACAAAAACTGGAGCCTCAACGTAATGTTCCAGGGTACACATGGCAACCAGATGTTCTCTTTCAGCCAGCCTTATATCATGGGCGGACTTGGAGATGCCCGTGACGCTACCAGCGCTGCCATCCTGGATATGTGGACACCCGAAAAACAAACGGATGTACCTACTTATGGCAACCAGAATGAGATCAAGAGCAGCCGTTATGTATACGACGCCAGCTACATCAAGCTGAAAAACATCTCCCTGACTTACGCTGTCCCGGCCAGCCTGCTGAGCAGAATACATGCACGCAGCCTGGATGTTTATATCAGTGCACAGAATATCTGGACCATCACCAATTTCCCTGGCTATGATCCGGAAGTAACCAATGCCACCAATGCTATTACACAAGGTTTGGAAACAGGTACCGTACCTAATCCCAAAACCTATACGATTGGTGTAAGACTTGGCCTATAATTGAAAAGAAAAGGATTCTGGTTTTCTAAAAATTACTATTATGAACAAAAAATATTTCCTTCCTTTAACTATTGCAGCCATGATCGGTGTATCATCCTGCGTGAAGCTCAAGGAAGATCCAAAAGCAACACTTACGCCGGGTAATTATTTTAACACCCAAACAGAACTGGATGGCGCGGTTACTTCTGCTTTCAGGGCGCTGGCAGTAGATGGCGCCTGGGGTTTTACCAGCAAACTGACCGCTTACTTCGGATCAGATGACCTTACCACTCACCCTGCCTCCAATAAGGCAGATTCCCGTGAATTTGACCGGCTCCAGGGCACTTCCACCAATTCCAGTCTCCGTGCCGGATGGGAAGGACCATGGAATACCATTTACCAGGCGAATAACGTGATCTCCAATTTCGAAAAGGTAGTTGCTACATCTCCTGAAGCTATCCAGGCGCGCACTTATGCCGGCGGACAAGCTTACTTCCTGAGAGGTATCTGCTATTTCTACCTGGTAAGAACATTCGGCGCGTTGCCGATCGTTACCGGTCCGGCAGAAATTACAACCGTGCCTGTAAGACAGGAGCCCGCTAAAGTATACGAGCAGATCATCAGCGACCTGAAAGCAGCTGCTTCCATGTTGCCGGACAAGTGGCCTGCCGGTGTAGATGTAGGCAGACCGGGTGCACTCGCTGCCAGGGCAGTACTGGCCAACGTATACCTGACTATGGCCGGCTGGCCGGTTAACCAGACCTCCAACTACAGCCTGGCTGCAACAGAAGCGAAAGCGGTGATGGACGCCAATAAATTTGACCTGGTGCCCGACTACCTGGATGTATTCAAAACCAACAACAACATTGAATCTGTATTTGGCCTGGAATACAATGTAGGCGGCCAGTTGCCTAACCGTTCCTTTGGCGCCACCTGTATCCCTGATGATGAAGGCGGATGGGACGACTTCTTCCCTGAAATCAATTACTTCAAAGATGCACCCGTGTGCAAACGTACCGATGAAACCTTCCATACACAGATCAAGAGTAACAAATATGGTGTGGTAAGCTGGGATGATCCGAGAACAGCAACCAAACACCCTTATTACAATAAATTCCGCTATGGCGTAGGCGATGGTATTGTTGAAACACCTACCAAAGTAGTGAGCTTTAATGCCAGCACCAATAAAACAACTGATGTGGTACGTTTTGCGGAAACACTGCTCATTTATGCCGAAGCATCTGCCATGGCTACCAATACCGTTTCTGATGATGCTTACCAGGCATTGAACAGGGTAAGACGCCGCGCCGGTTTGCCGGATATCAAAAAAGGGCTGGCCGCTCCTGCCTTCCGCGACTCCGTTGTGGCAGAACGTAAATATGAATTTGCCGGTGAGTTCGGACAACGCTGGTTCGATATTGTTCGCCTGCAGTTACTGCCACAGGTAATTGCCCGCCGCGATCCGAACGAGTTCAAGGACCTGCCGCTGAA
>NZ_DATMTE010000162.1:0-9637 GCF_035564935.1 Chitinophaga sp.
ATTCTTCAAACGACTGCTTTATATAAAGTAACAGATCATAGTCGGAAGCTGAATTTAAAAATTGATACCCCGGCCTGTACTTATACATAAATGAATCCAGTTCCGGGCTTTGCAGCTTAGTCATCCTTCCCACCAGC
The DNA here is from genome assembly GCF_035564935.1 of Chitinophaga sp. Lineage (GTDB taxonomy): Bacteria > Bacteroidota > Bacteroidia > Chitinophagales > Chitinophagaceae > Chitinophaga. The sequence continues at coordinate 138 of NZ_DATMTE010000162.1, forward strand.
TCCGGGGAATACCGGTAGTCAATAAATTTCTCCTTCTCCCAGTAAACCAGTTGCTCATGAAACTGCTCTTTCCTTTTACGCACCTTACTCGGCACTAGATAACTTAAAGCCGTAATAGGATTTGCAGGCAACGTTTTAAGCACATCCATTGCTCCGGGTTTACGATAATCGAAATACCGGCCGTACTCGTCGCGCAATGCCAATGAGTCGTTCCTATAGTTCTTACCACGCACGTTTACCCCTTGCAATTCAAACAACCGCTTCTGCATATACACATCCTGCGATGACGACATGCCCGGTACCAGCAACATTTTCGGCGTATAGCTTAACATGGAAAATTCAAGTGTATCTCCCGGAACGGCCTCAATATAGAAACGGCCGCTTTCATTACTTAACGTACCCGTCATGGTCCTCTTGTTAACAATAGAAACAAAAGGCAATCCCGTTTTGGTATCCTGATCCGCCACCATACCGGACAAACGCACCTGTGCGAAAGTTTCCTGCAGGCTAATGAAAAAGAAAAAAAACAGTGCTCCGATATATGCTGTAAAACGAATCATGAATATAGTAATCCTTCAAATTTAATGTTCCACCCGCAAATGAAAAGTTAAAAAACGGGGTAAATGTGAATGCTCACCGGCAAAATTATTAATTATCAACATTATAAATATCCCCCTAATAACTTATTTTTACGGCTATCACCCGTTATCTTGTAAAAGTCATGCCACAGAAAATCATCTTTGCTACCCAACATTATCAATATTTGAAAGATAGGATACTGTCTATTGCAGGCTCCACCTGGGAAAATGGGGAACTGGATATCCGTGATTTTCCCGATGGGGAGCATTATCACCGCATATTGAGTAATGTTAGCAACAAAGAAGTGATTCTGCTTGGAGGCACTATCGATGATAAAGAAACCCTGGAATTATATGATCTGGCCAGCGGTTGCATCCAGCTGGGAGCCTATTCCCTGACCATCATTATTCCATTCTTCGGGTATTCTACGATGGAACGCGCAGTAAAATATGGCGAAATCGTAAAAGCGAAAACACGCGCAGTACTGTTTTCATCGCTGCCTAATACCTCCCGTGGCAACAGGATCGTGATGATTGATCTGCATGTGGATGGCATTACATGGTATTTTGAAAATGATGTTCGGCCGGTGCACCTGTATGCGAAAGAATTTGTAATGAATACCGCCCTGGAGCTGGCAGCAGGAAAACCTTTCGTGCTGGCCAGCACCGATGCCGGCAGGGCTAAATGGGTGGAATCACTCGCCAACGACCTGCATGTTCCGGCAGCTTTCGCCTTCAAGCGCCGCCTCTCCGGCGATGAAACAGCTATCACAGCTATCAGCGCGGATGTGAAAAATAAAACAGTGATCATCTATGATGATATGATCCGTACCGGCGGATCCCTTATTCATGCAGCACAATCTTATCGTGATGCCGGCGCCGGAGATATCTTTGTTATCACTACCCATGGCATCTTTGCCGGAAATGGATTTGAAAAAATCAAAAGCTCAGGACTTATCAAAAAAGTGGTTTGTACCGATACTCACCCCGGCGCCACGGCTATCAAAGACCCCATGTTGCTCGTTAAATCAGTAGATCAACTGATCTTCAATTACTTCCAGTCACAACACTCCTGATTGCTGTTGGCAGGCTATTTGTCATCCAGACACTTGTGAACCATGTAGCGGTATTTCCTGCAAAATAAAATGGCGTAATCCGCCATCGGCAAATCGGACAAACAATTATGCTTGATTTTCGTATAATCGAATACGGTAGTTGCGACTACCATACCATGACAGACCTTCGTAGCGAGGTGCTCCGGAAACCGCTGGGGCTCACATTTTCGGCAGAACAACTACAGAAGGAGATGAGCGACATCTTCATTGCAGGCTTTACCCGGAACAATGACCAGGAAGTACTTGCAGGTTGTTGTATACTTACTCCTGCAAGCGGAAACACAGTACAGCTAAGGCAAATGGCGGTATCGCCCAATCTTCAGGGACAAGGTATCGGCAGAGAAATTGTAGTATTCGCAGAACAATATGCCCGTAGCAACGGCTTTGATGAATTAACCATGCATGCCCGGAAAGAAGCCACTGGATTCTATCAGAAACTGGGCTATGAAATCTGTGGAGAAGAATTTACAGAGGTGGGCATTCCACACTACGAAATGAGGAAAAACCTGAAATAATTATTTTTTTGCTTCTGCAACCCATTGTAGAAGGCGTTTTGATTGTATTGTTATATTGATGGATAAGCAATGTAACAATAGACAGCATAGGAATCCTGTCAAAAAATTTTGTAACCAAATCTTTCATAATACGATGAGAAGCCATGTACTAGCCTGGTCGGGGCTGTGCTATGCCTTTTTCTGCTATACCTCCAGCAGCGCATACGCAAAACCCGAAGGGTATCTCACAGCAAAACAGCTGCAAGCTGATACCACCGTTCCGGTAGTGATTAAACCCGCTGCTGCTGATTCCAGTGTTAAACCTAAACAGGATACCACTGTTCCGGTAGTTATTAAACCTGCCGCCTCCGATACTACCGGTAAACCTAAACAGGATACTTCGAAACCATTAACTGATACTGCAAAAGCAACAGCCCAACCCAAAGAGGATACCGCACTCATCCTCCCACCGGATGCTGCTACCGCGAAAAGCGAAGTAGGAAAATTCCAGCTTTCAGGAACAGTGAAGGACGATAAAGGCACTCCCATTCCGGGCGCCATCATCCGCAACAAAGCATCTAAAGTAAATGCACAGGCGGATCCAACCGGTCAATACAGCATCAAGGCTGCTGTAAATGATACCATACTCATTACTGCTCCTACCTTCAGCGAACAATCCATTCCAGTGGAAAAAAGAGGTGAACTCAATGTCACACTGGTTCCTTCCAACGCTACTAAAAAGGTATTGGGAGAAGTAGTGGTAACTGCCCTCGGTATTAAAAAGAATCCCCGCTCTGTAGGTTATGCCATACAGGAAGTAAGCGGTAATGCCGTACAGGAAGCAAAAGAAGTAAACTTCGTAAACGCCCTCACAGGAAAAGTTCCCGGTGTGCAAATCAGCTCCAACACCGGTTCCATGGGCGGCGCCAGCAAAATTACCATCCGTGGGGTGAAATCCATCCTCGGTGATAACAACGCTTTCTTTGTACTGGACGGGGTACCAATGATGAATAACGTAACCAATGATCCCGGTCAGCAAAACGGTGGCGGTGGTTACGATTACGGTAGCCCCATGCAGGACATCAACCCGGAAGATATCGAAAATATCTCCGTGCTCAAAGGTGCAGCCGCAACTGCCCTCTACGGAAGCCGCGGCGCTAACGGCGTTCTCCAGATAACCACTAAAAAACGCCCCGATACCGAAAAAGGAATCGGCGTTACTTATAGCCTCAATGCCCAGATAGACCAGGTGGCCGTACTGCCCAAATACCAGAATATGTACGGCGGCGGTAATGCAGGTAAATTCGATACCCTGTATTACAACGAACACCCGGAAGGCTTCCTCAATGAACAAAGTGCCACCTACGACGATAACAATGGTAAAGGCCGTTACGACCTGATGCCGCAATATTCAGTAGATGAATCCTGGGGACCAAAGCTGAATGGACAGATCATCCGTCCTTACTGGTCATGGGATAAAGATAAAAACAACCCATACTTCGGTAAAACCGATAGCTGGACAGCCCATCCGAATAATGTGAAAGACTTCTACAAAACAGGTTTCACACTTACTAATAATATCTCCATGGCAGGCAGCGATGATAAAGGAAGCTTCCGCCTGTCGTACGGCAATATGGATCAAACATTTGTACTCCCCAATGCCACCAACAAAAGGAACAACCTCTCTTTCAATGGTAGCTATGAACTTACCAAGGGAGTAAAAGCAGTGGCCTCCGTGAATTACACCTCTTTGAACGTAAAAGGCCGTCCTGGTACCGGTTTCACCGGCCCCAACCCTACCTTACAGTTCACCATGTACGGTCAGCGTCAGCTGGATCTTGATATGGAAAAAAGATACAAATACGATGATGGTTCCCAGATCACCTGGAACCGCCGCGCCTGGAACGATCCAAACATTTCTTCCAGTAACGGCCCGTATTGGAACCGCTATATGGACTATGAAACAGATAGCCGTAACAGGCTCTTTGGATCTGCAGGACTGGATATAGACGCTACAAAATGGCTCTCTTTCTCCGGTCGCGTGTTCATGGACGACTATAACACACTGGAAGAAGAAAGAACCGCAAAAGATTACGCTGTAGGCGGATATATCAAACGCGTAAGAAGCAACCGCGAAATGAATTACCAGTTAACAGCAGACATCAAAAAAGATTTTGGTACAGACTTCCAGCTGAACGCCACTGTAGGTGGAAACGTGATGCACAGGAAATGGACGGTTACCGGCGGTATAGCCCAGGGGGGCCTGATCACCAAAGATGTTTATAACCTTGCCAACTCTGTACAACCGGCACTGGCCATTGATCAGTACTACGAAAAACAGATCAACTCCGTTTTTGCCACCGCCAACCTTGGCTATAAGAATCTCCTGTTCCTCGACCTTACCGGCCGTAGCGACTGGTCTTCTACCCTGGTAAAAGGCAATAACCAATACTTTTACCCATCGGCTTCCCTTTCCTTCGTGTTCTCCGACCTGCTGAAAGAATGGAAATGGCTGACCTTCGGTAAATTAAGAGGAAGCGTTGCGGCTGTGGGTAATGATGCCGATCCATATCGTATCTATAACACCTACGATTTCATCCCACCCTTTGGCAGCAACCCGGTTACACAGTTCTCTCCAACATTATACAACGAAGACCTGAAACCGGAACGTACTACAGAGGTAGAAACAGGCGTGGAATTGAAATTCCTGGACAACCGTATCGGTGTTGATTTCACTTATTACAGGCGTGTTACCAAAGACCAGATCATCACACTGGCACTGCCAACTGCTACCGGCTTCACCGGCGCTTATGTGAATGGAGGAAGCGTGGAAAACAAGGGTATTGAAATAGGACTGAACCTGAACCCCATCCGCCTGAAAAACGGCTTCCGCTGGGATATCAGTGCCAATATCGCACGCAACCGTAATAAAGTGCTCAACCTGGACATTGCACAGTACAATACATCACTCGATTTCCTGACCATCGGCACCGACCGCCGTACACAAAAGGTATCTGTAGTAGGCCAGGTAGGCGAACCGCTGGGAACCATCCGTGGTACCGACTACACCTACCTCAATGGCCAGAAAGTAGTGGATGAACTCGGACGCTATGTACCCAGCGAAGTGAAGCCTATCGGTAACGCATATCCTGACTATGTAGGCGGTGTTACAAACACTTTTACATTCAAGGGAATTTACCTGTCGGCACTGGTCGACTTCCAGCACGGCGGCGACTTCTTCTCCTACACCAACCTGTACGGCAATAAATCCGGCTTGCTGGAAACTACCATAGAAAACGGCATTCGTGAAAATGGCATTATCGTTCCGGGTGTTACCGCAGATGGACATGCCAACACCACGAAGATCAGCGCCCAGGATCACTTCAACTACAACGGAGGAAACGTGATCAGCAAGGCTAATCTTTATGATGCCAGCTATATCTACCTGAGAGAAGCCAAAATAGGTTATAACCTGCCGGAATCATGGTATAAGAAGATAGGTGCACAGGCTGCACGCGTTTCCCTTTACGGACGTAACCTGTGGCTGATCAAATCCAATGCACCTAATGTGGATCCGTCCAACATCCTCAACTCTGCATCCAACGTACAGGGTATTGAAGGTGGTGCGCTGCCATCACTCCGGTCTTATGGAATAAACCTGAATGTATCATTCTAAATTTTGTGAAGATGACTAAAAAGATTTTTAAATATAGCAGCATCCTGTTCCTGCTGACGGCACTGGTGGTAACCAGCTGTAAAAAGCTGGATGATATGAACCGTGATCCAACCAGGCCAACCACCGCTGCACCGGCAAACCTGCTCACCGGCGCCCAGAAAACTACGATGGATATGCTTTACAGCGGGTTGCAAAATGGCTTTATCGCCATGAACTATGCACAATTCTGGACCGGCAACTCCAGGACCAACGATAGCCAGTTCAACCTTGATGAAGGTAATAATGCCGCTTTCTGGAATAATTTGTACAGGATATCCCTGCACAATCTCGATGACCTGGTGAAACAAAACCAGGCTAACCCGAATCTTCCCGGCGTTGTAAATCAAACTGCCATTGCGAAAGTCATGAGCGCCTGGATCTACCAGATATTGGCAGATACCTACGGGAATATTCCATACTCGCAAAGCTTCCAGGGTAGCAGCAACATTGTTCCCCAATATGATGACGCCCAAACCATTTATAATTCCCTGATCGATACCCTGCAGGCACAGATAAATACATTGGATGAATCACAGGTAAGCTTCGAAACCGGGGATGTCATTTATAACGGGGATGTAGCAAAATGGAAAAAACTGGCAAATTCACTGATGCTCCGGTTAGCTATCCGCATGGTAGACGCTAACCCGCAGAAAGCCAAACAGGTAATTGAAGCGCATTACAAAGACGCCCTCAGCGACAATACAGAAAATGCCCAGTTCCAATACCTGGACGCTGCTCCTAATAAGTTCCCATATAACGAATCAGAGCGTGAAATCATCGACTTTTCTGTAACCTCCACCCTGGTGGATTATATGAAAAGCGTAAATGATCCGCGCCTCGGTATTTATGCCCGCCCTTCCAGAGATGATGATACTATCAAAGGTTTGCCCTACGGCTCTGCCGCCTCTGATCCCGACAGGCTTTCAGAAGGACATTACTCCTTTCCCGGCACTCAGATCTATAAATCAACCATGCCGGGTATCCTGATGGCTTACTCTGAAGTGGAATTTATACTGGCCGAAGCGGCCGCAAGAGGCATGAGTGTAGGCGATGATGCTGCCACACACTATGCAAAAGGTATCACCGCTTCTATTGACTATTGGCGCAAACTTACCAACAATACAGACATTACAGACGCCGCTATTGAGGCATATATCGCAAAAGTGCCTTACGTGGCGGCCGATTGGAGAAACGTGATAGGTACCCAGAAATGGTTGGCGCTTTATCCACAGGGCTTCCAGGCATGGTTTGAAAGAACCAGGCTGCATTTCAGTAAACCAGGTGGCCAGCCACTGTTCATCGCTCCCAAGTCCGGTTCCCTGGACCCCAGCGTAACAATGGTGCCTTACCGGTTAACTTATCTGCAATCCGAACAAACACAGAACAAAGCCAGCTACGATAAAGCCGCTTCGGCTATCGGTGGCGATAAAAAAGGCACCAAACTGTGGTACAATAAATTCTGATACAACAATCAACTATAGCTAAACAACAATCTACCGGCGCCTGCGTCTGCAGGCGCTTTCTTTTTTTATAGTGATTTCTTTATCTTTAGCCCCACCTATATTAGCAATTATGAGGAAAGTACTGTTAACAATGGCCCTGCTGGCTATTGTAGGTTTTGTGTCCGCACAGGAAACTACGCACGCCTATCAAAACTGGTATACCTATTTCGGTAACATGAAAATTAACAGCAAATGGGCGGTTCCCTTCGATGTGCAGTTACGCATCAGGGACGGCATCAGCAATAAAGGACAGCTGCTCATGCGCGGGGGATTACAATATTCGATCAACAAACAGGATCATATCTTACTGGGCTACGCTTATGTACCCACTTACAATGCCACCAGCAATACCTGGTTGCCGGAACAACGTGTCTTTGAGCAATATATCCATAAGGCAAAAAAACTGGATATGACGCACCGGGTACGACTGGAACAACGCTGGGTATCACAGCCTTCTGCACCTGGAAATCCACATGCTATCGGTAACTGGAAATATGGCAACCGCGCCCGGTATTTCAACCGTACACAACTCCCCATCCACCATAAGAAAGCAGCCACTCCGTTTTATGTAGCTTTACAGGATGAAATCTTTCTGAACCTGTGGGGAAACGACATCAGTAACCTGCTGTTCGATCAAAACCGCTTCCTCGCTGCCTTTGGATACCAGTTCAATGCAAATCTCAAAGCAGACATAGGTTACATGAACCAGTTAGTTCAGGCTACATCCGGGGCCAAAACCATGAATCATATCCTGCACTTCAGCATATTCCAGAATATCAACCTCTAATATCAACAAGCCGAATATTCCGGAAGATGAAAAAACGGAACACCCATTTCTATCTTCCGGAATATCAAAAATCAAATATCAATTCATATCCAACAGATAAAAAGCGGAATACCATTTCCATCTCCCGGAATATTAAAAATAAAAATCAAGCTAATCACTATAATCAGCGTAATCCTGAGTCAGACAAAATCCGCATCAGCGGTAATTACTAAACTTTGATTTGAGTATTCCCGCGAAATTGCGGTAAGCTTCCTCTGTCTGGAAAGCACTGGTAGGAATGAGAAAGAAGGTTTTCTTATCACGATACAGGAAGAAAAATTTCTCGGTTTCCACCACCCGGGAAAAATTATTCCAGCTGATATTCCGGGGATGATCACTGCCACGGGTGGTAATCAATAACCCCTCTTCAGAATACCTGAGATGTATACTGTCTTTAAAAGTAGCCGCCTTGTTATAAATGGAAATGGGCAACAGGTACCAGAATACCCAGCCAAGTACCAGTATCATGATAACAATGCCAGTAAGCGCGCCAGTGGTCACTACACTGAAAAAATATCCCGTTAAAGTAGCAAGTAATAAGATAATGAGCGTGTTACGAAAGACCTTAATCTCGCCTCTCCGCATAAAATGATAGCGCAATGCATGCAACACATCCCCCTTATCGTAGTTAAACTCTAAATGCATTATCGCCTGGCAAAACTATTTTATCTGTTAACAGAAATCGACATAGGATTATCCATTTCATCACGCACAGTAACTGGTGCATTCTTCCGGCTGCGTTTTACATTAGACAGGTCGTCCTCGCCAAATCCGGGGAAGTTTTTCTTGATGAACAGAAAATATTGTTGCAAGGTTTTTGGATCCACCTTAAAAGGGAAAGCCAGTTCCTTACCACTTTCTTTAAGGAAGTTGTTCGTATTTAACTTGGTTTCGTTTTGTAAGTACCACTTATACAAATCCACAATAGCTTTCTCCAACTCTGCTTCATCAACCTTCTCAGTTGTCTCTACCCTCGGAAACATTAACACAAACTCTTCTACCCTTACAGGCTTGGCGTTACCCGTGTTTTTGGGATTATTACGGTTATCGTTGTTGTCCCCGTTTTTATCACCATTATTGTCTCCGTTCTTGAAACCAGTGCTGGCATTTGCTGATGCGGCTGCGGCCAAAACTACCAACAGCATTAACAACAGCTTTTTCATAATGCGTCAAATTTTCGAGTCTAAAAATACAATTATATTTTGAGATTTCTAGTAGATTCCAAAATATGCGTAAAAACCCCTGAAAAAACAAAAGCAATGGACGAACC
>NZ_DATMTE010000163.1:0-2854 GCF_035564935.1 Chitinophaga sp.
CTTGTTTCTTATTTCATTATTCATTTTCATCATCGTTTTCCTGATCCTGAAAAAATTTGCCTGGACTCCCATCCTTGCTACCCTGAAGGAAAGGGAGGGTTCCATTACCGACTCTATCGCTACTGCAGAAAGAGTAAAGGAAGAAATGGCCCAGATGAAAGCTGAACATGAACATGTGCTGGCGGAAGCTAAAGCTGAAAGAAGCAAGATCCTGAAAGAAGCAAAAGACGCGAAGGATATGATCATCAGCGAAGCCAAAACCCAGGCGCAGGCAGAAGCAAAGAAGATCATCAGTGAAGCATATACCGCTATCGAAAACCAGAAAATGGCTGCGTTAACGGATGTGAAGAACCAGGTAGGTAATCTCGTGATCGAAGTAGCGGAAAAAGTACTGAGAAGAGAGCTGGCCGATAAAACAGCACAGGAAGGTTACGTGAAACAACTGGCGGAAGAAATCAAATTGAACTAAGATACCAGCGGCTGGCGCCCGGCTCTTGAACAGCTAACGCCGAACGCTGCAAGCTAAAAGCTTTTATAATATGCAGAATCCCCGTTTAGCATCCCGGTATGCAAAATCATTGATAAGCCTGGCTCAGGAACTGAACCAGCTGGAAGTGGTGCATACAGACATGCTGTTCTTACAACAGGTGATGAAAAGCAACCCTGATGTGGTGAGTTTGCTTAAAAGCCCTATCATAAAGGCTGATAAGAAACAGAAAATACTGGCCGCCATATTTGAAGGCCGTATCAGCGCTGCTACCAGCTCTTTTGTAAACCTGCTGGTAGGTAAAGGCCGTGAAAGCGCGCTGGCTGAAATGACCACCGAGTTTACACGCCAGTACATGGTACTGAAAAACATCAGCCCGGTGAAAATCACCACTGCTGTTGCCCTGGATAACGCCACACTGGATGTGATCAAACAAAAGATTGCCAGTGAAACCACGCAGCAGGTACAGCTGGAAACAGCCGTGAACCCTGAGCTGATCGGCGGTTTTGTGCTGGAAGCAAACGACCAGTTGTTTGATGCGTCTGTTCTGCGTGATCTGAAAGATATCAAACAACAGTTTAACAAGAATATTTACGTATCTGAATTACGTTAATCAATACAGCAGCCGCTGCGTACACGCAAAGCTGTTGTCGTTATACTAATTTTCTTTAACGACTTTTTTTAAAATCATAATTATGGTTGATATTAAACCTGATGAAATTTCGGCGATTTTACGCCAGCAGTTAAGCAACTTCAATGCTTCTGCCGACCTGGAAGAGGTAGGCACTGTATTGCAGGTGGGTGATGGTATTGCCCGCATATACGGATTGGGCAATGTAGGTTATGGTGAACTGGTAGAATTTAGCAATGGTGTAAAAGCAATTGCACTGAACCTGGAAGAAGACAATGTGGGTGTGGTATTGATGGGGCAGTCAGCAGGTATTAAAGAAGGTGATAAAGTACGCCGTACTAACAAAATCGCTTCCATTAACGTGGGTGAAGGTGTTGTTGGCCGCGTAATCAATACACTGGGCGAGCCGATAGATGGTAAAGGCCCGATCAAAGGTGAACTGTATGAAATGCCGCTGGAGCGTAAAGCACCCGGTGTACTGTACCGTGAGCCGGTAAAAGAACCATTGCAAACCGGCGTAAAGGCGATTGATGCCATGATCCCGGTAGGCCGTGGACAACGTGAGCTGGTAATCGGTGACCGTCAGACAGGTAAAACAGCTATCTGTATTGATACGATCATCAACCAGAAAGAATTTTATGATGCAGGCAAACCTGTTTATTGCATATACGTAGCTATTGGCCAGAAAGCATCTACTGTTGCCGGTGTAATGAAAACATTACAGGAAGCAGGCGCTATGGCTTATACTACCATCGTAGCTGCCAACGCTGCTGACCCTGCACCGCTGCAGTTCTACGCTCCGTTTGCCGGTGCTGCCATCGGGGAGTTCTTCCGCGATTCAGGCCGTCCTGCACTGATCGTTTATGATGATCTGTCCAAACAGGCGGTTGCTTACCGTGAAGTATCCCTGCTGCTGAAACGCCCTCCCGGACGCGAAGCATATCCTGGTGACGTATTCTACCTGCATAGCCGTTTACTTGAGCGTGCTGCAAAGATCATCAGCAATGATGCTATCGCAAAACAGATGAACGACCTGCCTGAATCTATCAGACACCTGGTGAAAGGCGGCGGCTCCCTGACAGCATTGCCTATCATCGAAACACAGGCAAGTGACGTATCTGCATATATCCCTACCAACGTAATCTCCATCACCGATGGTCAGATATTCCTGGAAGGTAACCTGTTCAACGCTGGTATCCGTCCTGCTATCAACGTGGGTATCTCTGTAAGCCGCGTGGGTGGTAACGCACAGATCAAATCCATGAAGAAAGTATCCGGTACCCTGAAACTGGATCAGGCTCAATACCGCGAAATGGAGGCTTTCTCCAAATTTGGCGGTGACCTGGATGCTGCTACCAAAGCGGTTATCGACAAAGGCGCCCGTAACGTGGAAATCCTGAAACAAGCTCAGTTCAGCCCGTATGCCGTGGAAAAACAGGTGGCTATGATCTACCTGGGTACCAATGGTTTGCTGCGCGACGTTCCTGTTAAACAGGTGCGTGCTTTCGAAGAAGCCTTCCTGAATGAAATGCAGGTGCGTTTGCCGGAAGTACTCGCTGAGTTCAAGAAAGGTAACCTGCCCGAAGATGGCCTGAAGAAAATGGTTACACTGGCTAATGAACTGAAACCAAGATTCGCATAATAACAGCGTTTATCGCTTAAAATACAGATCCCCTTTGCCATCTGGCAGAGGGGATTTTTTTATATGGAAACCTGCCGTCATCTTATTTTAAAAC
>NZ_DATMTE010000164.1:0-6939 GCF_035564935.1 Chitinophaga sp.
GTCTTTTGTAACGTTATATTTGCAAATATAGAAAATACATTAAAAAAAACAACAATGTAATTTTCGGCGGGCCGAAAATACCCAGCATTATGACAAAAGTACATTTTATTGCTATCGGTGGCAGCGTAATGCATCAGTTGGCCATAGCGCTTAAAAATAAAGGTTACCAGGTAACCGGCAGCGACGACGAAATTTTCGAACCGGCATTGTCAAACCTCCAACAGGCGGGCATATTACCGGCCAGCACCGGCTGGGATCCCGCCCGGGTAACGCCGGACCTCGATGCAGTCATCCTCGGTATGCATGCCCGGGACGACAATCCCGAGCTGATAAAGGCCCGGGAACTACAGTTGAAAATTTATTCTTTCCCTGAATACATCTACCAGGAAAGTAAAAATAAAACAAGGGTAGCCATCGGCGGAAGTCATGGCAAAACCACTACCACGGCCATGGTAATGCACGCTTTGCAGCTCAGCCATCAGGCGTTCGATTACCTGGTAGGCGCCCGGCTCGAAGGCTTTGCGCAATCCGTAAATATTACGGACGCCCCTGTAATTGTATGTGAAGCCGATGAATATCCTGCTTCCGCCATTGAAAAAAGGCCCAAATTCCATTTCCTGCACCCGCAAATCGCTGTATTAACGGGTATTGCATGGGATCATATCAACGTATTTCCTACCTACGAAATATATAAAGAGCAGTTTGCCATTTTTATCAGGCAGATGGAACCCGGACAGGTGCTGATCTACAACAGTACGGACCAGGAACTCGTTAGCCTGGTAACAGCCACCGGCGGCCACCTTAAACTGGTACCCTATGCATTGCCGGAACACACCATTACCAACGGCGTAACCCGTGTTACTTTTGGGGAACACACCGCCAGCCTGGAAGTTTTCGGCGACCATAACCTGCTGAACCTCCATGCCGCCAAACTGGTTTGTAATGAACTTGGGCTAACAGATGCACAATTTCTGGCTGCAATTGCTACCTTTAAGGGCGCTGCAAAAAGACTGGAACTGGTAGCAAAAAACGACCATTGCGTTATTTACCGTGATTTTGCACATGCGCCTTCTAAAGTGAAGGCCACTATGGAAGCCACAAGGAACCAGTTTCCTGAAAGAAAACTGATTGCCGTACTGGAATTACATACTTATAGCAGTTTAAATGCAGATTTCCTGGAGCAATACCAGGGTGCGCTCGATACAGCAGATATCGCTGTTGTATTCTACAGCAAACATGCACTCGAAATAAAGAGAATGCCGGACCTGGCGCCGGAGCTGATTGCACAACGCTTCGGCCGTAATGACCTCCATGTTTTCCACAACCGGGAAACACTGGAAACATTCCTGGCCGCACAGCAATACCAGGATACCAACCTGCTGCTGATGAGCTCCGGTACTTACGATGGCCTCGACTTTAGCAAACTGAAAGCATTATTGCCGTCTGACAAGTAAATACATTAAACAAAATTATAAATTATTCATAATGCCTTCTTTGCTCCTCAAAAGGCCGCTGGCCGTAATCGATCTTGAAACCACCGGAACCAACGTGGCTTCGGATCGTATCATTGAAATTGCTATCATTAAAGTGTTTCCGGATAAAACCACACAGTCGAAAGTGAAACGCATTAACCCCGGAATGCCGATCCCCGCCGGATCTACAGCAATTCATGGTATTAAGGACGAGGATGTAAAAGACGCACCTTCCTTTAAACAGGCGGCGCATGAACTGAAACAGTTTATGGAAAACTGCGACCTGGCCGGGTATAACTCCAATCGTTTTGATATTCCCTTACTGGTAGAGGAATTTCTGCGGGCAGATATTGAATTTGACGTATCTAAACGCAAATTTGTGGATGTACAGCGCATCTTCCACCTGATGGAAAAACGTACCCTGGGCGCCGCTTATAAGTTTTACTGCGATAAACAGCTGGAAAACGCACACAGCGCCGAAGCAGATGCACTGGCTACCTACGAGATCCTGGAAGCCCAGCTGGGCCGCTATGAACAGCTGCAACAGGATATTGACTCACTGGCCGATTTCACAAAAGAAGAAGATTATATCGACTTTGCACGCCGCCTCGTGATGCAGGGCGGTCAGGAAGTGTTTAACTTTGGGAAATACAAAGGCCGCTCCGTGAGGGAAGTGCTAAAGGCTGAGCCGCAGTACTACGACTGGATGATGAAAGCGGACTTTCCACTCAATACCAAACAAAAACTGACTGAGATCTTCCATAATATGATGTTAAAAAAAATGTAATGTTATCGGGGAACATCATATCTTGCGCCGGAATTGAATTATTTTCGCAGTCCAAAAATATCATCTGCTGAATTGGAAAAGCTTGTCATCATTCCTACGTACAATGAAAAGGATAACATCCGGAACATCATTGACGCTGTATTTTCCTTACAGCAGGATTTTCATGTTCTTATTGTGGATGACGGATCGCCCGACGGCACCGGCGCTATTGTAAAATCGCTTCAACAGCAACACCCCGCCGAATTGTTCCTGGAAGAAAGATCCGGCAAACAAGGTTTGGGTACGGCTTATATCCATGGTTTTAAATGGGCATTAGCCAGGGGTTACCGGTACATCATTGAAATGGACGCGGATTTTTCGCATAACCCGAAAGATCTTCCCCGCCTGTATGATGCCTGCGCCAAAGAAGGAGCAGATGTATCTGTAGGTTCCCGCTATGTAAAAGGCGGTAAAACCGAAAACTGGCCCTGGGACCGGGCCGTACTTTCATACGGCGCCTCCATTTATGTAGGCATGATCACCTGGATGCCGGTAAAAGACCCCACCGCCGGGTTTGTATGTTACAGCAATACGGTATTGGAGTCCATTAACCTCGACCAGGTACAGTTTGTAGGCTACGCTTTCCAGATTGAAATGAAATTCACCGCCTGGAAGCTCGGCTTCAAAATAAAGGAAGTACCTATCACCTTTAAGGACCGGAAAGAAGGGTACTCAAAAATGAGCAAAGGCATCGTAAAAGAAGGCATACTCGGCGTACTCAAAATTCAATGGCAAAGCCTCTTCCGCAACTATAAAAGAAGATTGCAGAATTAATAGAATCATTACAATTGCATAGCATTTAGGGACCCGTTCATTCATAAAATGAACAGGTCCCTAAATACATTTAACGGACCATGAAAAAAGCATTTCTCCAGCTACACCTTTCGGTATTCCTGGCTGGATTTACAGGGATATTGGGTAAACTGATCTCCCTTAACGAAGGACTACTGGTATGGTACCGGTTACTGATCACCTCCGTTACTTTATACATTTTATTCCGCGTCCAGGGCACCTTTAAAAAACTTCCCTGGAAAGATATCCTGCCCATCGGCGGCACCGGTGTGATAGTAGCACTGCACTGGCTTTTCTTTTACGGCAGTATCAAATATTCCAATGTATCTATTGGCGTGATCTGCTTTTCGCTCACCAGCCTGTTCACCGCCATATTTGACCCGCTCATCAACAGGCGCCGTTTTGATGTAGCTGAAATGTTACTGAGCATGCTCACCCTCCTGGGCATCCTGCTCATTTTCCATTTCGATACCCAATACCGCACCGGCATTATCCTTGGCATTATTTCCGCCATGTTTGCCGCACTGTTCACCGTATTCAACAAGCGGCTGATCAAACGTTTTGATACCTACACCATTACTTTTTATGAACTGTCCACAGGTTTCATTGTGCTCAGTATAGCCATGCCGTTATACCTTTACCTGTTCCCCGTTCCTTCCCTCCTGCCCTCTTCCATGGATATCATTTACCTGCTGGTGCTGGCCTGGTTCTGCACCGTGCTGATGTATCTGCTGAGTATGAGCGCGTTAAAAAAGATATCCCCTTTTACGGTGAACCTTTGCTTCAACCTGGAACCGGTTTACAGCATCGTGATGGCATTTGTGCTGTTCCATGAAAATAAGTTTCTGAATAACGCATTTTATGTGGGACTGGGTTGTATCATTCTTTCTGTTGGGCTGCAAATGCTGCGTGTGGCAAAGGGCAAAACGGCGTCGTAATACCCCCGCTCATCCTCATTTATTTGTAACTTGAGCGCCGTAATCATTATTTTAGCGCTTATGAGAAAAGTTTTATTAGGGGTATCCCTCCTGGGCTCCTCCCTTTTTACCTATGCACAACAACCTGCAAAAAAGCCGCTGGATCACAGTGTTTACGACAGTTGGCAAAGCATTGGCACTAAACTGATCAGTAACAACGGACAGTGGGTGGTGTATGCAGTATTACCACAGGAAGGCGATGCCCAACTGGCGATCTATGACCGGAAAACCGGTCAGACTATCAACATTGACCGTGGCAGCAATCCTGTTATTACAGAAGATTCCCGCTACGTGATCTGCAGTATTAAACCTTTTTTTAAAGATACCCGTGAAGCAAGGATCAAAAAAAAGAAAGCAGCAGAAATGCCGAAAGACTCCCTGGCTATCATCGCATTGGGGCAACCGGGCATCGTGAAAGTTCCGGGGGTGAAGTCTTTTAAAACACCTGAAAAAGGCAGCGGCCTGCTTGCTTACCTGCTGGAAAAACCCGCCGCAGATACCGCCAGGAATAAAGGCCATAAAGCAACTAAGCCAGGCGGCGATAATGATCGCGCTGATGACGATAAAACTCCCGCTGCCGGCAGTGAAAGCGGCACACTGGTGATCCGTCAGCTCCTGAGCGGCATACAGGACACCGTAAAAAACGTTACCCAATTCACGTTCAGTAAACCCGGTAACCAACTGCTCATTGAAACAAAGGCAGATAAAAAAGATTCATTGTCGCGCAACGGCGTACTGCTGTGGCACACCGCCGGCAGAAAAGCCACTGCACTGAGCAGCGGCAACAGCGACTACAAACAATTTGCATTCGATGAAAAAGGAGAACAGGCCGCCTACTTCGGTACCCGTGATTCTTCCAAAGCATTACAGCAATTCTATAAACTTTACTATTTCAAACCCGGGCAGGACAGCGCCTATGAAGTAGCTGATAAAAACAGCAGCGGTATTCCGGCTAACTGGAGCATCAGCCCCAACAGCCTGATCTATTTCAGCAAAGACGGTCAGCGTCTTTTCTTCGGCACTGCCCCTATACTTCCCGTGAAAGATACCAACATCGTGGATTTTGAAGTAGCCAAAGTGGATATCTGGAATTATAAAGATGATTACCTGCAACCCATGCAGTTAAAAAATGCGGATAAAGAACTGAAGAGAAGTTATGCGGCGGTATATTATCCCGGCAGCAAACGCGTGATCCAACTGAGCGATAAAGACCTCGAAACCGTGATCACCGCTGCGGAAGGGAACAGTTCCTACGCCCTCGGCTATACGGATAAAGGAGAACGTATTCCCATGCAATGGGTAGGCCGTACACTCAAAACAGCGTACCTCGTTAACATCAACGACGGCACGAGAAAAAAGATCAAAGAAAAGCTGGACGGCCGCTTTTTCATCTCCCCTAACGGAAAATATATCATCTGGTACGACCTGGTAAACCGGGAGTGGTTCAGTTACAATAACGCCACCGGCGTGGCAGTAAGCATCAGCAAAAATATTCCCGCAAAAGTATTTGACGAGGAAGATGATCACCCTGATGTACCGGACTCATATGGCATTGCAGGGTGGATGAAAGATGATAGTTACGTGTATATCTACGACCGCTACGATATCTGGCAAACAGATCCTGCCGGCAAAGCGGCGCCGCTGAACATTACCAATGGCATTGGCCGGAAAAACAAGATCCGCCTGCGTTACCAGCAACTGGACCGGGAAAAGAAATTTTTCCTGCCCGGCGATCGCCTGATGCTCACCGCCTTCCAGGACAGCACCAAATACAATGGCTTCTATTCGCTGGACCTGCCGCGTAAATCCGGCAGATCCGCTAACCTGCAGCCGGTAGTACTTGGCCCTTATGCTTATACTGATCTGCTGAAAGCAAAGGATGCCAATGTATTTTCGTATACCCGTAGCCGGTATGAGCTTTCTCCTGATGTTTTTACGGGAGATGATATCGCGAAGGCTACACAGATCAGTCATACCAATCCCCAGCAGCAGGAATACAACTGGGGCGCCGCATCGCTGTATAAATGGACCACCTTCAGCGGCAAACCCGCAGAAGGCATTCTTTATAAGCCCGAAAATTTTGACAGCACCAAACAGTACCCGGTGATCTTTTATTTCTACGAGAAATTAACTGATGGCCTGTACAGTTACCAGGCGCCTGCGCCAACCCCATCGCGGTTGAATATTTCATTCTTTGTAAGTCGCGGTTACCTCGTATTTGCACCGGATATCAGCTATGAAAATGGTTATCCCGGTAAAAGCGCCTACGACTATATTGTGAGCGCCGCAGAAGACCTGGCAAAAAAGCCCTGGGCAGATGGCAAAAATATGGGCATCCAGGGCCAGAGCTGGGGCGGCTACCAGGTGGCTTTCCTCATCACGCAAACCAACCTCTTCAAAGCTGCATGGGCAGGCGCTCCTGTAGCCAATATGACCAGCGCCTATGGCGGCATCCGCTGGGAAAGCGGCATGAACAGGCAGTTTCAATACGAACATTCACAAAGCCGCATCGGCGCTACCTTATGGGAAAAGCCTGAATTGTATATTGAAAACTCACCGTTGTTCAACCTCCCACGGGTGAATACGCCGGTGGCTATCATGGCAAACGATGCCGATGGTGCCGTACCCTGGTACCAGGGCATTGAAATGTTCACCGGTTTACGTCGTTTAGGCAAGCCCGTATGGCTGCTGAATTACAACAACGAAGCGCATAACCTCATGCAACGCCAGAACCGTAAAGATATTCAGCGCAGGGAACAGCAGTTCTTTGACCATTTTCTGAAAGGTGCGCCGGCTCCGCAATGGCTGGAAAGCGGCGTGCCTGCTACAGAAAAAGGTATCAACTGGGGCTGGGATCTGCAACAGTAAGTTA
>NZ_DATMTE010000165.1:0-8557 GCF_035564935.1 Chitinophaga sp.
GATCTACGGTGAACTTTCTGGTGCTTTAATACGTTAGTTAAGGTAGTACATTTTGGATCAGCGCTGTACACATTTTACCCACACGCTGATGCCAGAACGGACCGTCATCCTTTGAACCACCCGGTATGAGAAAGATCGCCCTCATCGCGCTGTTGTCGGGAATTGCCCTGGCTGCAGCTGCCTACATTACGGAACAAACGATCTGCCCGGCGCGGCAGAACTAAGAACTCCCGGCTTTATCGGTTACATCTTCATTATCAGCGCTATAGCCTGGTTTTCTTTACATGTCCTTTACCAGTGGGCAAAGGAATCAGACCCTTATCATTATTGATATTCAATGGATTTTGCTATCTTTGCGGCCTGAATCAATTGTTCTTTTAAGATGAAAGAAAATTGATTGGAGTTTTGTTCGCGACGCAGGCGTCCTTAAAATTTCAAGCAATTATGGCATTACACAACAGAGTATCTGCCGCCGAATTGAAAGTCCGGCTGGCCAATGAAACGTTTAAACGCGTTACCGTTTCCTTCTATCAATACGCAAAAATCCCCGACCCGCAGGCTTTCCGTGATCAATTGTACGAATCGCTTTTTCAACTTGGCACTTTCGGACGTATTTATGTAGCCCATGAAGGCATTAATGCCCAGGTGAGCGTGCCGGAGCATCATTTTGAGGCGTTTAAGCAACAGCTGTATGCTATCAGCTTTCTCAATGGCATCCGGCTGAATATTGCTGTGGATGACGACGGCAAGTCTTTTTTTGTACTGAAGATCAAAGTCCGGGATAAAATTGTGGCCGACGGCATTACAGACCCCACTTTCGACATGGCCAACCGTGGCCGTTATGTGGATGCCGGCACCTTTAATAAACTTACGGAAGACCCCGACACCGTGATCGTGGACATGAGAAATCACTATGAGTATGAAGTGGGGCATTTTGAAGGCGCCATAGAAGTACCCTCAGATACTTTCCGCGATCAGTTGCCCATGGCAGTGGATATGCTGGCTGGTCAGGAAAACAAGAACATCATCATGTACTGCACAGGAGGCATCCGTTGCGAAAAAGCATCGGCTTACATGCTGCACAACGGCTTTAAGAATGTATTCCACCTCGAGGGCGGTATCATAGAGTACACGAATAAAGCCCGGCAACAAGGACTTCCCATTAAATTCAAAGGAAAGAATTTTGTATTCGACGATCGCCTCGGAGAGCGCATCAGCGACGATATTATCAGTCAGTGCCACCAGTGCGGAGCGCCTTGCGACAGCCACACCAACTGCCTGAATGATGGTTGCCACCTGCTGTTCATCCAGTGTGAATCATGTGCAAAAAAATATGATGGCTGCTGCAGTGAAGCCTGCCAAACCACGCACGCATTACCGCCGGAGCAACAGGCGGAACTGCGCAAAGGCGTGGAAAAAGGACTGATGTTCAATAAATCAAGAAGAAGAAAAATAGAATAAAAAAATCCGCCCCGCGTTGTTTCTTCTCGGCAGGGCGGAGTAGCTGACCATAAATTGAACCGGCCGGAGTAACCCGGCCTTTGCTTTTTTATGACCATTCTATCAACCTATATGCGAACTAAAATTCCGGCGCATGTCCATTCGTATTGCTTCTAAAGCGAACGGCTATACGCAACTGTAACTACATTTGATCCCTCTTATTTTTATAGGCGCCGTAGAAAATGATGGGGAACACCAGCAACGTTAATACGGTTGCTGTAATGAGCCCGCCAATTACCACGATCGCCAGTGGCTTCTGTGTTTCAGATCCGATACCATGCGATATGGCAGCCGGAATGAGACCTATTGCGGCCATCAATGCTGTCATCACCACCGGCCGCACACGGCTTTGCACGCCCAGCCTGATAGATTCATTCAGCGACAGCTTTGCTTCCAGGTTCTTATGGAATACAGAAATGAGGATCACCCCGTTCTGGATACAGATACCAAACAATGCAATGAAACCCACCCCCGCAGAGATCCCGAAGTTCATATTGGTAACATGCAATGCCAGGATACCGCCAATCAACGCAAAAGGCACATTCATCAGCACCAGCCCTGCATCTTTTACACTGCCCAGCATAATAAACAATACCATGAAAATGGCGATGATGCTGATGGGCACTACCTGTCCGAGACGTTGGGTAGCACGCACCTGGTTCTCAAATTCACCGGTCCATCCAATGCTGTAGCCTTTAGGCAGTTTTACCACCCGGTTGATCTTTGCCTGCGCTTCGGCAATGGTGCTGCCAAGGTCGCGGTCACGCACGGAAAACTTCACGCCTATAAAACGTTTATTGCTATCGCGGTAAATAAACGCAGGCCCGGTAATCGTTTTGATCTCTGCAATTTCTTTCAGCGGCACTTTATTGTTGTTGATAGTAGGCACCATCAGGTTGGCGAGATCATCCTCCGTTTTACGGTAGTTTTCATCATACCGGATGCGGATATCAAATTTTTTCTCGCCTTCATACAGCTGGGTGGCTGTTTTACCACCAATGGCCATTTCAATCACCGCCTGTGCATCGCCGGTGGCTACGCCATACTGCGCCATCTTGTTGTCATCAAGGTTGATGCTCATTTCAGGCTGGCCGATATTCCGGATCACACCGAGATCTTTGATGCCCTGCACTGTTTTCAATTGCGCCACTACCTGTTGTGAAAGCGCTTCCAGTTTCACCAGGTCGTCGCCAAAGATCTTCACCCCGTTGGCTGCTTTAAAGCCGGCCACTGCTTCAGAAACGTTGTCGCTGATAGGTTGGGAGAAGTTGAGAATAATACCCGGGTATTTCTTCAAACGTGCTTCCATCTGTGCAATCAGCTCGTCCTGCGTGATCTTCCGTTTCCATTCTTCCTTCGGCGCCAGGTCTACCTGGTACTGCACAAAGTAAAAGCCGTTAGGATCGGTACCGTCGTTGGAACGGCCTACCTGCGACAATACTCTTTTTACTTCAGGAAAACCGCCAAGGTCCTGCCGGATATCATGCGCCATTTTAGTGCTTTCTGTGAGCGACATACTCATGGGCAACTCGGTGGTTACCCACAGGGAGCCTTCATTCAGCTGTGGGAGGAACTCTGTTCCCAGGAACTTCGCGGATATAAAAGTAAGCAGCATGAAAGCCAGTGCCAGCGTAATGCTGAGGCGTTTGTTCCGGTAAGTCCACCCGAAGCCTTTCATTACAAAACGGTCGAAGAAATTCACCAGCGGGTTGTGCTTCTCCTTTACATTTTTATTGAGCAAAATGGAACACAGTACCGGCACCAGTGTGAGGGTGAACAACAGGGCGCCCAGTAATGCAAACCCCAGCGTCCAGGCCAGTGGGGAGAACATTTTACCTTCTACTTTCTGGAAAGAGAAAATAGGGATCAGGGAGATGATAATAATGAGTTTGGAAAAGAAGATGGCCTTTGCCAGTTCTCCGCCGGTTTGTTTGATCCATCCCAGCTTCGCCATTTTGTTGAAGCGCTCCATGCCAAATTTGTGGGCTTTGTGGTCCAGCATTACGAAGATGCCCTCTACCATTACCACGGCGCCGTCTATGATGATACCGAAGTCGATCGCCCCCATCGACAGCAGGTTGGCGCTCATTCCTTTTATGCGTAAGCACATAAAGGCAAACAGCAGCGCCAGTGGGATAATGATGGATACGATCACTGTAGTGCGCCAGTCGGCCATGAACAGGAACACGATCACGGTAACGAATATGATACCTTCTGCGAGGTTGTGCATCACCGTATGAGTGCAGAACGCCATCAGGTTATCACGGTCATAGAACGTTTCCATTTTTATATCATCCGGCAGGATGGTTTCATTCAGCTCTTTCAGCTTTTCTTTCAGGCGGGCGAGTACCTCTGTGGGATTTTCTCCTTTACGCATCACCACAATGCCTTCTACCAGGTCGTCGTTACTGTCTATGCCCACCTGTCCCACGCGGGGGGCAGATGCCTCGTGTACATTCGCCAGGTCTTTTACCAGCAGGGGTACGCCATTGATATTCTGAACAATGATGTTGTTGATATCGGGGATGCTGTTCAGCAGCCCGATCCCACGAACCACATAGGCTTGCCCGTTCTTCTCAATTACATCTCCACCTACGTTCACATTACTTTTGGTAACGGCCTGGTACAATTCCAGCGGGGTAATATCATATTTGGCAAGGCGTACGGGGTCAGCAGAAATCTCGTAGATCTTTTCCTGTCCGCCAAAGGCCACTACATCGGCTACGCCGGGCACGCTGCGGATCTGCCGGTCTATCACCCAGTTCTGCCAGGTGAGCAGATCACGGGAATCCCGTTTACTGCTTTTCAGGTAGTAACGGAATATCTCGCCGGTAGGGCCGTAGGGGGGCTGCACTTCCGGCTCAGCCCCTTCGGGTAAACTAATGCTTTGCAACATATTGTTCACCTGCTGCCGGGCAAAGAAATCTTCCACATCATCATCAAACATGATCTTCACTACAGACAAACCAAACATGGTAACGGAACGTACGCTTGTTTTCTTCTGCACGGCATTCATAGATACTTCTATAGGCAGCGTTACAAAGCGCTCCACTTCCTGCGCACTGCGACCGTTCCATTTGGTCACAATCACTATCTGCGTATTGGTAACATCGGGGAAAGCTTCAATAGGTGTATGTACGAAAGAGAATACGCCTGCTGCGATCAGCGTGGCCACACTAATGAAAACAAACAGTTTGTTCCTCAGCGAAAAGGCTACAATATTTCTAATGAATTTATTCATAACTCCTGTTCTTTAGAATGCTACCCTGGTCCTTAACCCGAGAATATTCACCGGTCCGCGGTCCCTGTTATAAGCAGGATGCATCACAAACTGGTAATCAGGGCTTAAAGCGATATGTAGCCTGGTGATGTTACATTGATAGAATACTTCAGCAATCATTTCGGGGGCATAGTTGAGCTGTCCGTCGCCGATCATAAAACCAGCGCCGCCCCTGGCAAGGTAGTTCCTATGGTTGCCGGATAGCCCGTTTACCACGAATGCCGCGCCGGCATTGTCCTGCGCACGGCGCCAACACTGGCCACTTTGCAACCATCCGGCACTGATGGAGCGGTCAATTTCCGTATAGGCCCAGGTTTCATTATGTCCATCGTTCCAGGATGCTTTGAGAAAGGCGCCTCCGCTGCTGGTCAGCTCCTGGTTTATATTGATGCCGAAGCCATATTTGGTATGCCCGCTTCGCCTTACAGCGCTGATGTCCGGCGTGTCTTTGGCAGTGCTTACCGCTTCATTATAATTGCCCATAGGCGCCTGGTTAATGAAAGTCATCAGCCGAACTGCTCCTTCATGTTTATTTAATGTATGCGTGTGCGTTACCTCTACTACCTCACCATTGGATTGGCCGTAATTGTAGTTCAGTTTTGGGCCATTGGCCACTTCAGGTTCCAGGGAGGTGGCGGCCTGCAACAGCCAGTTGTTCGCCCGGTACTGAACGGTTAGCGCCATGGTATAGCCCCGTACATCTGCAGGGTAATCCCAGGCGGCATTGCTCATCAGCGCCCAGTTCATAAACTGGGTGCGGGGATCATGGCTGTAGGCGTTCTGGTCAAAGAAATCTGCCAGGCAATATTTACCGCCAATGAAACGCAGGTATCTTGTGGGAGTGGTACCGCCTACATTGTTAAGATCGTCCGGGTTCGCCACCGTAGCAGTTGATAACGGTAAGGTATATACGCCATAAGCGCGTGCCAGGTAAATTTTAGGTTTGGGATCACCCACGCGGAATGTTTCCCCGTTGGGGAAACCCGCAATGCCGGTGGCATGGCTGAGACCTGCACCACCAGCGAGTTCCGGGTTCACATATAATTCCAGGTTCTTCCATGGACGGATACCTGCATAAATGGTACTGGTAATGGAAGTAGCGCCGTTTTCATGCGTATGGAAACTGTTGACGCCTGAATACCTTGCAGAAAAGTCCGGATGCCATTGCGTTACCAGTGTTTGCTGGAAATGAAAAGAGTAGGGGATAATGCTGTCCGTCTTCTTTTCCTGCGCCGGCAGGCGGGTATAGCCCAGTGTGAGTACTCCTATGGAAAGCAGTTGCTTCATGACGCGTTTAATCTTTAAGTGCATCATAGATGAGCAATTGGTTTTTGGAGATCACTTTTTCATTTGCGGCAAGGCCGGAAGAGAGATAAGTAATGTCGCCCGCTGTTTTATCTACCTCTACTTCGCGCACGGCTATATTGAATTTGTCTTTGAATACCAGCACATAATTTTTGCTGTTATCAAAGATGACGGCGGCAGAAGGCACCGCTATTTTCTGATCGTTATCCTGGTATTTTACATACACGGTAGCAAACATTTCCGGTTTCAGCAGCATGTTCTTGTTATCAATACTGATCCTTACCTGCATGGTTTTGGTAGCGGGGTCAAGGAAGTTATAGATCTTGTCGATCTTACCGCGGAATGGCTGATCAGGGTAGCTAACCGTTACCACGTCTGCTTCATAGCCTTCCTTGATACGGGCGATATCTGTTTCAAAAACATTGGCCATCACCCATACATCATCCAGTTCCGAGATAGTGAAAATGTTGGTGCTGTTATCGGTACGTATTTCCATGTTATTGTTGATATTCTTCTCAATAACATAACCGGAAATGGGGGCGGTTACCAGGTAGGTAGCGCCTTTACCTTTACGGTATATTTTAAACAGGTCGTTGAGACGGTTAATTTCAGCATTGGATTTCTGTACTTCCCCTTTGGCATTTACCACATCCTTATCTGTATTCAAACGGCTCTCGAACAGGTCCTGCGCCACTTTGAGGTTTTTGTCCGCCACGTTACGATCGGATTGGGCCTGTGCCAGCTGCTTTTCATAATCAGCAATTTCAGCACTGTGTATTACCGCAAGTACCTGGCCTTTTTGTACATAATCGCCCAATTGTACTTTTATATCTTCCACATAACCACTTACCAGCGGATATACCTTCAATACCTTACCGCCATTGGGTGTAACCTTACCGGATAAACGAACTTCATTCATTACCGGCTGCAGCTGCGCCGTATCGATACGGATATTTTTCATCATGGTATCGCTGAGAACGAAAGTGGTTTTTTCCTGATCTTCTGCCTGGCTGTGTTTGCAACCACTCCACAGAATAGTTGCCAGCAGCGAAAAGCCAATAATGAGAATAGGCTGTTTCATGCGCTTAGTTTTTAAATAATTCTTGTCCGGTTGCATAGTTGAGTTCTTCGTAGGCGTTTACCCGGTTGGATAAAAACTTGTTGATATTTTTAGCGTTGTCGCTGTAGCTGTTGAAGTAATCGATGAACTGGAGGAGGGAGATATTTCCTTTGCTGAAGTTTTTGGCTACTTCATCTATCAGGGTATCAAACTCACCCTGGAACTGGTGCAGGTCAAAGCTTTTGTAACGTTTTTCCAGGGTTACTATCCGCTGGTAGGCATTCAGCACTTCCGACTGTGCGATGGATTGTTGCTGCAGCAGTTGCTGTTGTTCAGACCCTATCTGGAGCTGTGCGGCGCGGATATTTCCCTGGTTGCGGTTCCAGGTGGGCAGGTCAATTCCCAGTGTGAGCCCCACGAAATCAGGCGTGTAGCTACCTTGCTTATCATAGGTGGCGCCTACATGAAGATCCGGTACTGCCAGTGATTTCTGGAGGCGATAGTTGAGCTGGGCGGTCTGGTATTGCATATTGGCGATGCGAACATCCGGCCGGTTCTGCGCTACGCTGTCGAGCAGCGGTTGCAGCTGTATTTTATCCAGGTTATATGAAGCCAGGTCTGCTGGTTGCAGCCGGGCTTCATAAAAAACGCTGGTATGTAACAGTTGCTGCAGGTTCTTCTGTGATTCGAGTTCCTGTTGTTTCAGGTCGGCAAAGTCGTTTTCAATGCCTACCTGTAATGCCTGCAACCTTATCAGGTCTGCATGGGCCACGCTTCCTTTCTTATCGGCTGTTACATATGCATCTACAATTTTTTGCAGGTTGTCCAGCTGTTCTTTCAACACAGTTTCAATTTGTTGCTGGTAGTATACATTGTAGAAGTTTTCCCGGAGTTGTAAGCGGAGGGTGCGCACCAGTTCATCAAAATTTGCTTCGCTCATTTTCGCTGCCGCTGCGGCCAGTTGTATGGTTTTATTCCGTTTGCCCGCCAGTTGGATCAGCTGGTCCAGGCTGTACTGTGTTTCGCCGCCGGCGCCCACATCAAACGGTTTAAATTTATTGGTACTTCCAAAGCCCAGTACAGAGCTGAAGGAAGGGTTGTTCCACATTTTCGCCTGCCGTATCAGCGCTTTGGAGGCATCTACCTGGTAGCGCTGCGCCAGTAATAAATAATTTTTTACAAGAAAAGAATCTTCCACCTGTTGCAAGGTGGCAGGTTGGGAAGTAACCTGCGCCTGTGAATGTTGAATAAAGCCCAGGCTGGAAACACAAGCTGTTAGAAACAGCATCCTGATAGTTCGCATAATGCCAGATTTCATAGCACAAAGCTCAGAAAGGGGAATTAAAGCGGCCTTTAAGGAACATTAAAAAAAACTTAAAAGAAACTTATACATGTGGCAGGATCACGGTGAA
>NZ_DATMTE010000166.1:0-5308 GCF_035564935.1 Chitinophaga sp.
CTAGATTTGCAAAAAACAATTCAGAATGTCAACAATTGCAAAATCAAACATTGACTTTAGCCTCGGATACAAGGTAAAAGACATGTCTCTCGCGGCCTGGGGTCGTAAGGAGATTGAACTGGCAGAAGCCGAAATGCCCGGACTGATGTCATTGAGAGAAGAATATGGTAACAGCAAACCATTGCAAGGTGCACGTGTTGCTGGTTGTTTGCATATGACTATCCAAACTGCCGTATTAATAGAAACTCTCGTAGCTCTCGGTGCTGAAGTGCGCTGGAGCTCCTGCAATATATTCTCTACGCAGGACCATGCCGCTGCTGCTATCGCTGCTGCCGGTATACCCGTATTTGCCTGGAAAGGTTTGAATGAAGCAGACTTCGATTGGTGCATTGAACAAACCCTGTTCTTTGGCAGCCCCGACCGTCCGCTGAACATGATCCTGGACGATGGTGGCGATCTTACCAATATGGTATTTGATAAATACCCTGAGCTTATCCAGCATATCAAAGGACTGAGTGAAGAAACCACTACCGGTGTTCACCGCTTATACGAACGCATGAAAGCTGGTACTTTACCAATGCCCGCTATCAATATCAACGACTCCGTTACCAAATCCAAATTCGATAACAAATACGGCTGCCGCGAATCCTGCGTAGATGCGATCCGTCGCGCTACAGACGTGATGATTGCCGGTAAAGTGGCCGTTGTTGCCGGTTTTGGCGACGTAGGTAAAGGTTCCGCTGAATCACTCAGAGGTGCAGGCGCCCGCGTAATCGTTACTGAAATTGACCCCATCTGCGCTTTACAGGCTGCAATGGAAGGTTATGAAGTAAAGAAAATGAACGACGCTGTGAAAGAAGCCGATATCATTGTAACCACCACCGGTTGCCGCGATATCATCACCGGCGAACACTTCAAACTGATGAAAGATAAATGCATCGTTTCCAATATCGGTCACTTCGATATCGAAATTGATGTAGCCTGGTTAAACAAAAACTATGGTAACACCAAAGTGGAAATCAAACCACAGGTAGATAAATACACCATCGATGGTAAAGACGTTATCCTCCTGGCTGAAGGCCGCCTGGTAAACCTCGGTTGCGCTACCGGTCACCCTTCTTTCGTAATGAGTAACTCCTTCACCAACCAGGTACTGGCCCAGCTGGAACTGTGGCTGCACTCAGAAAACTACGAAAACAAGGTATATGTACTGCCTAAGCACCTGGATGAAAAAGTAGCCCGCTTACACCTGAAAAAAGTAGGCGTGGAACTGGACGTACTTACCACTGCACAATCAGAATACCTCGGTATTCCTGCAGAAGGTCCTTTCAAACCGGATTACTACAGATACTAGTTTTAAACGACCAACAAATACAAATGCAGCGGGGAAGAAGTCATTACTTTTTCCCCGCTGCATTTTTTGTAAAAGCTAAAAGCCGTAATTTTGCCGCATGACAAAGCTGAGTGTAAACATCAACAAGTTTGCTACCCTGCGCAACGCACGGGGTGGCAATCTACCGGATATACTAAAAGTGGCGCAGGATTGTGAACGCTTCGGCGCCGACGGGATCACGGTTCATCCCCGGCCCGATGAACGGCATATCCGCTACCAGGACGTAAGAGATCTCAAACCACTGGTAACAACTGAATTTAATATAGAAGGATACCCCTCACAGGACTTTATGGACCTTGTACTGGCCGTGAAACCCCACCAGTGCACATTGGTACCTGATCCGCCCGATGCCATTACCTCCAATACAGGCTGGGATACCATCGCTTACCAGTCGCAACTGAAAGACGTGATCTCCGCCCTGAAAAAAGCAGGGATCCGGGTATCCATCTTCCTCAATGCTGATGTATCCAAAGTGGAAGGCGCCAAAACCGCAGGCGCAGACCGTATAGAACTCTATACCGGCCCCTACGCGGAAGAATATACGAATGCACGCACACAGCCGCAAAACCTGCAGCTCTTCAACGACTATAAAAACACGGCAAAAGAAGCCACCGCTATCGGCCTAGACCTCAACGCCGGCCACGATCTTAACCTCGATAACCTCCGCTTCTTTAAATTGCATATACCACAATTGAAAGAAGTATCCATCGGTCACGCACTCGTGGCGGATGCCCTCTACTTCGGCCTGGAAAATACCATCCAACTCTACAAAAGACAACTCGCAGACTAAATTATACAAAACAATAAAGCCATTCCGTAATACGGAATGGCTTTATCAACCCTTAAAACAATCAACATGAAGTTCATAGCGGAGTCACAACTAAACCGTATGAACTGTATATAGTTTGCCGTTATGACTAACAGCAATGTTACGCCCTGTTACTTCTTTAATAACGCTATTTCCAATACTTGGTTCATTTGCTTCACATAATGAAATTTCATCCCCTTGATGTAAGAAGGATTAATATCCCTGATATCTTTTTCATTTTGCCAGCATAGAATGATCTCACGGATCCCTGCCCTTTTGGCGGCCAGTATTTTTTCCTTGATACCGCCCACCGGCAGCACCTGCCCGCGGAGCGTAATTTCACCGGTCATAGCCAGGTAGGATTTTACCCTGCGCCCGGTAAATACAGAGGCCAATGCGGTAAGCATGGTAATACCTGCACTGGGACCGTCTTTCGGCACAGCGCCTTCCGGCACATGCACATGTACACTCTTCTGTCCCAACTTCTTGGGATCCACTCCCAGTTCTTCCGCATGGGATTGCAGGTAAGTAAGCGCGGTAACGGCCGATTCCTTCATCACATTACCCAGGTTACCTGTAAGCTTCAGATCTCCCTTGCCTTCACTCAGGCTGCTTTCAATGAACAGGATATCACCGCCTACATAGGTCCAGGCAAGCCCCACCGCTACTCCCGGCGGATTGCCCACCTTATAGATCTCGTTGGAATAACGGGGTTTACCCAATATCTTTTGAAGTCCTTCTTCGGTCAATGCATCCGGCAATTTCTCATCCATCGCTACCTGTTTGGCCAGGTTACGCATAATGGCGGCAAACTGCCTGTCCAGCTCACGTACGCCGCTTTCACGGGTATAATCAGCGATCAGCTGCTCAATCACGCTATTACTGATCTTTACTTTGGTATCCTTCAATCCATGTGCATCCTTTTGCTTGGGCAGCAGGTGCCTTTTGGCAATCTCTACTTTCTCCTCAATGGAATACCCGCTCAGATCAATGATCTCCAGCCTGTCGCGCAGCGCAGGATGAATAGAATTGATGTTATTGGCGGTGGCAATGAATAACACCTTGCTCAGGTCATATTCCAGCTCCAGGTAGTTATCGTAAAAGGTGCCGTTCTGTTCAGGATCCAATACCTCCAGTAATGCTGAACTTGGATCGCCCCGCATATCGTTGCCGATCTTATCAATTTCGTCGAGGATCATCACAGGGTTCGATGATTTGATTTTGCGGATCGACTGTACCACCCTGCCCGGCATAGCGCCGATATAGGTTTTACGGTGCCCGCGGATCTCGCTTTCATCGTGTAAGCCACCCAGGCTGAGACGAACGTATTTACGGCCAACAGCGTTGGCGATAGACCTTCCCAGGGAGGTTTTACCAATACCCGGAGGGCCTACGAAACACAGGATAGGCGACTTCATGTCTCCTTTCAGTTTCAGTACCGCCAGGTATTCCAGGATGCGTTCCTTTATTTTCTCCATGCCATAATGGTCATGGTCCAGTATCTTCTTTGCCTTCTTCAGGTCGTAACTGTCAGTAGTGTATTCGCCCCAGGGCAGGTCCAGCATCAGGTCCAGGTGATTGTACACCACGCTGTAGTCGGGCGTGCTCGGATGCATACGCTCCAGCTTCTCAATACCTTTTGCAAAAGCTTCTGCAGCAGCGGCCGGCCATTTCTTTTCTTCCGCCTTGCGCTTCATTTCCTTCAGCTCCCGGTCGTTGGCATCTCCTCCCAGTTCTTCTTTAATTGACTTCATCTGCTGCTGCAGGAAGTAATCACGCTGCTGCTTGTCGAGGTCCGCCTTGGTTTTATTGGTGATCTTGTTCTTCAGTTCCGCCAACTGCAACTCTGTTTGCAACAGTTTCATCAGCAATTCTGCACGTGTACGCAGGTTGTTGATCTCCAGCAATTGCTGCTTTTCTTTCAGCTCGGAATTAAGATTGGAAGAAACAAAATGCACCAGGAAAGAAGGATTCTCGATATTCTTCAGGATAATGCTCGCTTCTGAAGGCAGGTTGGGAGAAAGTTGTATGATCTGCCCTGCCAGATCCTTGATGGAAGAAATATATGCTTCAAATTCTGAATCATCTTCTGCCGCTTCATCATGCAGCACGCTGATCTTCGCTTTGAAATAGGGATCTTCTGACACTATTTCATCTATCTTAAAGCGTTTACGGCCCTGTATAATGATGGTAGTGCCTCCGTCAGGCATCTTAATGAGCTTCACAATACGCGCCACGGTGCCTACTTCGGTCAGATCCGCCACTCCCGGATCTTCTATGGTACTGTCCTTCTGCGCCACCACCCCGATCGATTTATCGGTTTTGTACGCGTCGTTCACCGCTTTTATGGACTTGTCCCGGCCCACCGTAATCGGCAGCACAACACCCGGAAACAATACTGTATTTCGTAATGGTAATAATGCCAGTTCATCAGGGATCTTTTCATCCTCCTGTCCTTCCCCGTCTTCATTCAAAGGGATAATAGGCATGAACTCCATTTCATCTTCCGAATTTCCTAAATAAAATCTGTTCATCTGAGATATTTAAAGCCTCGTGAGGACATTCTGTCATACAACCCGGCAAAAGTCCTCTTTTTTTTATGTATCCCTACATTGTCAAGTTTGGTGCCAAGTGACGCTCTGGCAGTAACAGAAAAAGCAGTTTAGCAGTTGGCATTTCCCACAAAAAAATGCAGCAAAGATCAAAGTATTCACTTTAATCTTTGCTGCATCATAAAAATTTAATGCGAACGCTGGTTTACTAGAAGGATACGCCTACGCCCAGCTGTATGCTCTGGTTCTTCCAGTTGCTGGTGTTGGCTACACTGTTGATGTCTTTTACGTCGTTAAAGCCGATTACGTAACGGGCACTTACATTAACGATAGGCAGTTGCAGCCATAAGCCGGCAACACCGGAAATATCACCGCCTTTGAATGCTTCCTTGGCAGCGCCCAGCACTTTCTTATCACTTACCAGTGCACTGAACTGAGGTCCTACCTGGAGCTTTAAACGCGGGGTTCCCAGGTCGATGTTAGCCAGCAACGGAATGCTCAGGTAGCTCATGGTGATTTTCTTACCATTATCTTCCAGGTTTCCGGTGTTGTAGA
>NZ_DATMTE010000167.1:0-4045 GCF_035564935.1 Chitinophaga sp.
CATAAATAAAGTAATGGAAAGAAAGGATCATTGGGAGAATATTTACAGTAATAAGAAACCGGAGGAAATGAGCTGGACACAGGAAGTACCTGCCGCTTCCCTCGCATTAATAAACAGCTTTAATGTGCCCAAAAACGCCCCAGTGATTGATATTGGCGGTGGGGAAAGCAAACTGGTGGATCACTTGCTGGCCGCCGGTTATACAGACATCACCGTACTGGACATTTCAGCGCATGCCTTGGAACACGCAAAAGCGCGGCTGGGAGAACAGGCAAAAAGTGTGAACTGGCTGGTACAGGATGTTACTACGTTTGTACCTGCACGTAGTTATGCGGTGTGGCACGACAGGGCCACCTTTCATTTTCTTACCACCCCTGAACAAATTGCCGCTTACCTCCGCGCTGCCGGTAATGCAGTAAATGGTTACATGGCCATAGGTACCTTTTCAGATAAAGGCCCTGAAAAATGCAGCGGCCTCACCATCAAACAATATTCAGAAGAAACATTAACAGAACAGCTGACCCCGTTATTTGAAAAGCTGCATTGCACTACAGAAGATCATATCACGCCTTTTAACACCCGGCAGCATTTTTTATTTTGCAGTTTTAAATCGCGCTGATGCGTAAATAACCAACTATTTTTCCGTAACTTGATTTTAATAGATCAGTGACATAGCCATATCGCATTCAGAAAAAACAGTTCGACCATATCCACATTATTGAAAAACTACTCACCTGAGTAGTGTGATGCATGCATATCCTCCCGGATATGAACTTTATGTTACGAATGCAGTGAACACTTAGTATTCAAATTACCATGTAATATTTTCGCGTTCATGAAACCTATCTTTATTCTGTCTGTACTTTTATTGTGCAGCATTTTCAGTCAGCCGCTACTTGCCCAAACTACGCAAGCTGCTATTTCAGGGATTATCTCCGACAACGCCAAACAACTGATTCCCGGTGCATCCGTACTGGTGCGCAACGAATCAACCGGCTTCAGCAGCCGTACCATTTCAAATGCAAAAGGAGAGTACCTCATTAAGGAATTGCCGCTCGGCGGGCCATACACCATCCAGGTAACTGCGATGGGATATGCGGAACAGAAACGCACGGGTTATTCACTCAACCAGGGAGACCTGATCCGCGCCAATTTTCAAATGCAGGTATCTTCCGTAGACATCAAAGAAATTACAGTATCGGGTAATGCGCTCCGCAACAAAGCGGAGAACTTCGGCGCTGCCACTACGGTAACAGCCAGGGATATTGCCCGCCTGCCGGTGAATGGCCGTAACTTCAGCAGCCTCATCGACCTTTCGCCACTTAGCAGCGGAAGCAACCTGGCCGGGCAGCTCGGCTCTTCCACCAACATCACTATTGATGGTACTTCAGCAAAAAATCCTACTTCCAGCAGCGGCACCAATACCCGTATCGGTGGCCCGTACGCTATTTCCATGGAAGCCATCCGCGAGTTTAAAGTGGTCACCAATCAATACGACGTTACCTTTGGCCGCAGCGGTGGCGGTACCATCAGTACAGTAACCAAGGCAGGTACCAACACCTTTTCCGGTAGTGCATTCACCTTTGTAAGAGCCGATGCATTATCCAGCAAGTACGACGCCCGTGGTAACCGGCGCCAGAACGACTTCTCCACCTATCAATACGGCTTCTCCCTGGGCGGTCCTATCATCAAAAATAAACTGCACTTCTTCGTAGCCTGGGATCACCAGGCAGATGCACGCCCCCTGCAACTGGCGGATATTAAAACGCCGGAAGATGAGAAACGGTTCAACGTTACACAGTCTACCCTGGATACCTACCTTGATATTGCACGCAGCAAATACGGCGTATCCTCCCAGCCGCAGTTTGGTTCTTTCAACAAGAAACGCGGTACCGATGCAGCATTTGCACGTATCGACTGGCAGCTGAACGAGCGCAACCTCCTTACCATCCGCAATAACTACGTAAACGACCGCGCTCCACTGGGCCGCGATGATAATACTTCCATCAATCTTTATGAAGTATATGCCGATGCACATGCCATTAACAACAGTTTACTGGCAACGCTGCGCACAGTGGTAAACCCTAAAATCACCAACGAGCTGAAACTGCAGCACCTGTACACCTTTGAAGAAAGTTCTCCCGGCGATCAACTGCCGGCGCAGAACATTCCACGTGCTATCGTGGAAAGGGTACAGTCCACCATTAATAACAAACCGGTGTTTACCAATATCCAGCTGGGAGGGCAGCGTTATTCGCCGGAACACTTCTACAATAACGTATTCCAGCTGGTAGACAACCTTTATTATAATACCAATAAAGCCAACTATACTTTCGGTGCGGATATCATGTACAGTCATATGAACTCCCTGTACGGCAGCGAAATGAACGGCCGCTTCTATTTCACCGGTATGGATAATTTCAATAACCTGAAACCCTACCGCTATGCCCGCGAGGTAGCGCTGGCAGATGATCCCAGCGTAAACCAGAATATTCTCAGCGGGGCATTGTATGCGCAGATGCAGACATACCTGTTCCCCGGCTTTGAAATGATTGCCGGTTTACGTGCAGATTATACCACCTATCTCAACAAACCCAACTTCAATCAAACGGTATATGATGAACTGGGACTGCGTACGGATAATTCGCTGAAAACCTTCCAGCTGCAGCCACGTATCCAGTTCAACTGGGACATCAATGAAAAACATACCGATTACCTGCGTTTTGGCGCCGCTATTTTCGGATCAGATATAAACAACTACGCCATGATCAACAATATGTTGTTCGATGGCACCAAGGTACTCACCGTAGATATCCAGGGCGCAGGCGTACCCACTCCGGATTTCCCGGGTTATCGTAAAAACCCGTCTTCTGCACCGGGTAAGGAAATGTTTGATAAGCTGGGCCTGCCACGCCAGGGTACTATTAATATGAACGGTAAAGATGCAAGGATCCCCGTGGTATACAAGGCAAACATCTCTTATAACCACTTGTTCTCCGACCGCTTTAAAATGGGTGTGACCTTCTTCACCACCATAGCGCGTCATAACTATATGTATGTAGACAGGAACATGGTGGATCAACCTTTATTCCGTTTGGCCAATGAGGGAAACCGTGGCGTGTATGTGCCGGCAAACAGTATTGATCCTGCCAATGGCGCCACCGATTGGATGAAGGGCCGTAAAAGTATGAATGTAGGCCGCGTACTGGAACTGAACAGCGACGGAAAAGTGAACCAGTTTGCATTTGTAGTGGATGGTACTTACCGCTATTACAAAGACGGTGAAATTTCCGTTAGTTATACCTGGAACGATGCGAAAGACAACACCTCTTATAATGGCGACGTTGCCAACACGGCTACCTTATCGCTGATGGTAAAAGATGATCCGCGTAACCTGAGCACTATGAGCTATTCTGATAACCAGTTCCGTCATAAGGTAGTTGTATATGGCACACTGCCTACCTTCTGGGGTATCAATGTAGGAGTGCGTTATTCCGGTATAGGCGGTACACGTTATTCGCTTGCAGTGGGTGGTAACGTGAACGGCGACTTTGTAAACTCAAACGACCTGGCTTATGTATTTGATGTAAATAACCCCGGAGTGCCTGAAAAGATGCGCACCGATATCCAGGCCATCCTGGATAACCCGCTGGCCGATAAAAGTGTGAAAGATTATATCCGCAGAAGCAGTGGGAAAATAGCAGAGAGAAATGGCGGTATCAATGGTTTTTATGGTGTATGGGATTTGAGGATTGCCACCAGGATCCGGTTTGGCAGCAGCAAAAAACAATACCTCGAACCCTCCTGCGATATTTTCAACCTCGCCAATGTGTTCAATAAAGAATGGGGTACCAGTAAATTATTAGGTAAACAGAATATTTATTCTTTGGGAGGATTTGATCCTGCCAGCTCCACTTATCTTTATAATGTGAATGTAAATTCAGGTGTGGTAGTGCCGGGTGGTAATCCCTGGCAGATACAGCTGGGGCTGCGTTACGGGTTTTAATAATAAGAAGTTTAAAGCAGATAAGGAAGCCGGCCGGTG
>NZ_DATMTE010000168.1:0-4789 GCF_035564935.1 Chitinophaga sp.
TTATTAAGAGCATATTATGAGAAAGGTACTGAAGAAATTACCAGCTGGTTTATGATGGAAAATGATTTCTTTATATCAGTTTTATCTTTTTTCAGGAGAATTAAAAGCTACGAAACTATTGTGACAATGGAAGACTGCGAACTGGTATACATCAGTTATGATGATCTCATAGATCTTTATGCCACTTCTCTGGAGTTCAATATCATCGGAAGAAAACTTACAGAATACTATTATTGCAAAAGTGAAAAACGTTTGCTGGCTATCAGGAAACAAACGGCTGTAGAAAGAGTGGAATTTCTCATGCAAAACAATCCGGCCCTGATTGATAGAGTGCCCTTAAAATACATTGCTTCTTACCTGGGAGTTACCCGGGAAACCTTCTCAAGAATAAGAGCCTTATACTAAATTTGTCGATACGTTTAAGTGACAAATATCAATTTTATTTATTGATTTTTATCACTTAAATGAATAACCTGTTTCCCTAACTTTGATCCCGGAACACCAAATAACAATAACAGTTTCAAGGCTGGAGCAAAAGCGAAAATCCCGTAGTCGCTACAATTATTTCCAATTCAACAAAAGCATGGCATTGATTCAATATTACATATTGAAAGAGGCATTCGCATGGCGTAACAATTTTTCATTCATCCATTAAACAACCCAATTTTGAAGGTGGTGCGCTTCCCCTTTCCCCATTCGCTCAGGGTGGGGAAAGTAAGGAAGCCTGATAACCTATTTTTCCCATTAACAAATCGGCAGCTTCGTATGTTAGTAAGGAGGTGAAAATAGGCGATCAAACCTACGTTAAGGTAGGAGAAACCTATTATCAGCCGGTAAGCCACGATGGCAAAAACAAGTACGAAGTGGTACAGGTAGAAGATAGCACACAATAAAACAGCATAATGAAAAACCTCTTTAATTATATAAAGCTCACAATTGTAGGCGGGGCGTTATTATTGATCCCATTGTTTGTGCTGGTGGCAGTGATAGTAAAAGCAGGCAGCCTGGTTAAACGCATTGTTACACCCATTGCACACAGGCTGCCCTTCCAGATACCGGGTATTGCAAAGGAAACATTGCTTGCCATCCTGGTCCTGCTGCTCCTTTGTTTCCTGGCAGGGATTTTTATGCATACCGGCATTGCACAGCGTTTTAAGAAATTACTGGAAGAAGATATCCTGGTACATATCCCCGGGTATTCCTACCTGCAGGCCCTTTCTATCGATAAACTTACCAATAGTCATTCTTCTACCTGGAAACCTGCAACTGTACAGATCGATGGTAATGAAGTAATTTGTTTTGTGATAGATGAAACGGAACACTATTGCTCCATCTTCTTCCCCTCGGCGCCAATCCCTTCCTCTGGTACAGTCTGTGCGCGGGAAAAACAGGATGTCCGTTATCTCTCCATCAGCGTGTCGGAAGCCATTGCCATATTGCGGCAACTCGGCAAAGGCAGCGCTGCCGCCCTGGAAAAAATAAAACCCTGAGCCGCCTGACAAACTAACTTTGAGCTGCGCAACAAAATACACCAACCATATCCGGCCGACCTTTGTCTCAACAAAAAACAATAATCATGACAAAAGTTTGGTTTATCACAGGAAGCTCCAGGGGCCTCGGCCTTAGTCTTACTCAGGCAGTATTGGCAAGCGGCGATAAGGTTGCTGCTACCGCCCGCAACCCTGAACAGTTAAACGGTCTTGCTGCACAATACCCCGGCCAGATCCTTCCCATACAACTCGATGTTACAAACACCCAACAGATCGGGCAGGCTGTGGACACTGCTATTGCGCATTTCGGCAGAATCGACGTATTGGTAAATAACGCCGGCTTCGGCATCACCGGTGCAGCGGAGGCCTTCACAGAAGACGAGGTGCGCAGCCAGCTGGAAACAAACCTCTATGCGCCCATCGCGATTACCAGGGCGGTACTGCCGCATATGCGCAAACAACGCTCCGGCCGTATCCTCCAGATCAGTTCTGTAGGTGGCCGTGTAGGCAACCCCGGCCTTTCTATGTACCAGGCCGCTAAATTCGGTTTGAGCGGGTTTACAGAAGTACTGGCAAAAGAAGTGGCACCCCTGGGTATCTTTGTAACTTCGGTAGAGCCGGGCGGTTTTCGTACCGATTGGGCCGGGGCATCTATGAGCTACGCACCGGCAATTGAAGGTTACGAATCTACAGTTGGCTGGAGAGTGGAATTTCTTCAAAACGGCTTTGTTCCGGTAGGAGATCCTGAAAAAGCAGCAAAAGTTATGGTAGATTTGGCAAATCATCCGGCGCCTCCAGTACACCTGGTACTGGGAAGCGAAGCGGTAAAGATCCTGCAGCAGGCGGATGCAGCGCGACAGGAAGAATTTGAAAAATGGCTGCCCGTTAGCAGGTCCACCGATCATGAGGAGGCAGGCGATTTCTTCGCAGGCGCTGGGGAAAAGTTCGCGGCGAAGGACTAATTGAACGGAAGAATGCCAATGCGGCATTTTTCCATGACGGAAACCATCAGAACCAAAAACAATCATGCCAGAGCATATGTCAAAGGATATCGTTTATTCCTGTTATGCTGCCAGGAGCAGGGAAGGGGAACAGTTTGTAGAAGAACATGTTTTTAGTTACCAGATCTCAGGTACGGTCACTTTTTACGACGGGCAACAAACACAGGTCTTTAACGAAGGCGAATTTCGCCTTTGCCGGCGCAACAAGCTGCTGAAATTTTTTAAACAGCCGCCGGAGAACGGGGACTTTAAAACCATCGCGGTTTATCTCGATGAAACCACGCTGCGGAACTTCGCTATGGAATTTGGTTACACGGTAAATAAACCGGTGGATACGGAAACGGTAATAGCATTGAAGCCAGATCCGCTCCTGCAGAGTTATATCACCTCGCTGCAGCCCTACGAAAAGCTGAACGGGCCGGGCAATGAAAACCTGATCGCGGTGAAAAGAAAGGAAGCCATCCTTCTCCTGCTGAAAGTAAATCCCGCTTTGAAAGACGTGTTGTTCGATTTTACCGCTCCCGGGAAAATTGACCTGGAAGCATTCATGCAGCAAAACTATCACTTCAATGTGGAGATGAAGCGCTTTGCCTATTTAACCGGCAGAAGCCTGGCTACTTTTAAACGCGACTTCGAAAAGATCTTTCATACTTCTCCCAGCCGCTGGTTGCAGCAGAAGCGGTTACAGGAAGCCTATTATCTTATCAAGGAAAAAGGAAGAAAAACATCCGATGTATACCTGGAAGTAGGCTTCGAGGACCTGTCGCATTTTTCCTTTGCATTTAAAAAAGCTTTTGGTATAGCGCCTTCCATGCTGGTATAAATTAAATAATGTTTAGCAGAGATGTATTGATACATCCCTGCTAAACATCGTTTTTATAACCGTTGGCCTCCAATGGCCAATCCACCATCCACCAAAATGCTTTCCCCCGTCACAAACGATGCCGCGGGACTACTTAGCCACAGCACCAGTTCCGCCACTTCTTCCGGTTTTGCAAAACGGCCAACAGGCGCATGTTTTTTAAATGGTTCCTGTAAGGCGCCGGCATTTTCCGCCGGGAAAAAACGATCGAACATAGGGGTATGAATATATCCCGGCTGAATGTTGTTCACCCTGATCCCTGCCGCTGCGGTTTCAACGGCCAGCGCCCGGGTTAAACCATCGGTGCCTGCTTTGCTGGCGGAGTACGCACCGGAGCCCGCCATCGCGCCGCGGGCCAGCCAGGAGGAAGTGTTTACAATAGCGCCGCCGGTGCCCTGCTGCTTAAACTGCTCAATCTCATATTTACAGGATAACCACACTCCTTTGAGATTGATGCCGATCACTTTATCAAATTCCTCTTCCGGTGTTTCTTCTATCAATGCAAAATGCCCCTCGATACCGGCATTGTTGAAGGCAATGTCCAGTTGCCCGAAGCGCTCTGCAGTAGCGGCTACCAGGCTCTTTACTGCATTGCCTTCCGATACATCGGCGGCTATAAAGTGTACATCAGAACTGATTTGCTGTAAATGCTGTAATGCTTTTTGCCCCTCTGTTTCCCGCCGTCCGGCAATCACCACTTTGGCGCCGTTGCGCAGAAATAATTCCGCCGTTGCCAAACCGATACCGGTAGTGCCTCCTGTGATCAGGGCTACTTTGTTTTTTAATGTTTCCCGTGCCATATGTTTTTATTTATGACACAAAGATAGCCGGGGCGGTATCGCTGGAATTATGCGGATCAAACAGGTAATTATGAAATGGAAACAACCGCCTTCCGGAATTGGTTAGGTGTTTGGCCGGTTTGTTTTTTAAAGAAGATGTTGAAGTTGGAGGCATGTTCAAAGCCCAGGCAATAACCAATTGCCGCAATATCGCAATTACTGTGC
This sequence comes from Chitinophaga sp., assembly GCF_035564935.1. Lineage (GTDB taxonomy): Bacteria > Bacteroidota > Bacteroidia > Chitinophagales > Chitinophagaceae > Chitinophaga. Next base: position 4,358 of record NZ_DATMTE010000168.1, read on the forward strand.
AGCAACAGCGCTTTTGCCTCCGCGGTTATTTTCTCAGAGATCCAGTCGGTAGTGGTTTTCCCGGTGGTTTCCTTTAGCGCCCGGTTCAGATGGTTGGTATGTACAGATAAATGCGCGGCAAATTCGTTGGCGTTTTTCAGCCGGATCACCTGGTGTGGCGGATCAAGCGGGAACTGCCGTTCCAGCAGCTCCGTAAATAATTCACTGATCCGCTGCGAAGCATTGCCGGCCTGGTAATAAGTATCCGGCGGCTGCATTTTGAGGGCTTCATGCATAATGATCTGCACATAGCTTTTCTGCAGCTCTTGTTTATTTACATAGCCGGAGCTCATTTCCCGCAACATGTTTTCAAATATCTGTTGCAGGAATTGCAGTTTTTCTTTATCAGGAAAGAAAATATGATTGCCACCGGTTTTAAATAACGGCGATTGC
>NZ_DATMTE010000169.1:0-3456 GCF_035564935.1 Chitinophaga sp.
TCCCTGGCGGCAAAACTACTGCATTTTCTCCAATTCCATCCCACGGCAAATATCCTGTATTGCCCATCAACATATTACGGGCAAGGTACTTTACAGGCTTTCCATGCAGGTTGTAAACGGTGATGTTTCCAACGAAACCCGGCCCGGGCAGGCGCCAGGAGAGTTTGGTGATATCGTCTGTTCCGTCGTGATCAGGGGAAAATACTTCCGGCAACAACACAATATCCAGCGAATCGCCTGCATTCTCCCGGCGCTGGGAGTTTAGCCATCCGGGAGTAGCATAGCCGGCAGCAGCGGCCGCGGAGTGCCAGTTGGCGCCATCGGAGGCGGGTAGCCCGTATTCCAACCGCTCCAGCGAAATGCCCTGCAGATCACTGGCCAGCGGAAAGTGTTGTCCGCTGCTATAGGGCAGTTCATCAATCACCATACTATCTGCACGCAGCAGCACTACGTCGCCTCCGGCCAGCGGCATAGACGGCAGGCTGCTTATTTCCTGGATACTTCCCGGCGAATGGCAACTGTAGTAACCGCACAGCAATTCCTTATTGGTGGTAAGCGCCAGCAATTGCCCCGGCATCAGCAGGCGGCCGCCGGTATTCATCTTTTTAAAAACACCCAATCTGCCACCAGCACTGCGGGCGCAGAGCCGCAATTCATCTACGTTCACCACCTTTCCACCGGCATTGTACAGTTCAATAAATTCAGGAATGCCTGCCGGCGGATAAAACAGCACTTCATTAATCAGCAGGTCATTTATGGCAGGCGGTTGCGGTATACCCAGTGTAACACTGTTGTACACATTACTGACGGCACCATTACAGTCCGGCAGCCCTGTTGCGTTAACGGTATATATTTCCTTTGGCTGTATGGCAGCCTCCAGCTGCAGTTCCACACAATTAAACAACGGAGGCGTCACCCGGCAGGCGGTAACATGTATGCTGCCACTCAGCTGATAATGCATAGGATCTGCCGCCACTGCGCTATCCAGCGTGCGGCTGAATTGCAGTAATACGTGCATACTGTCTGTAAGCGCTGCAAACAAAAGGTCTGGCTTGCCGGCGTCGATAGCATTGCCTGCAGCAGCATTGGCAGTACCGGGCGTACCGCCGGCAGGAGCTGTGCTGGCTATCCAGTTCACTTTACCGCTGCATGGGAAAGCAGTATTGATCATTTCCAGGCTGGTGCCGCCTTTACTGGTCTTCCCGCCCGCATACCATCCCTGGTGATAATCTACGGCATGTATCACTTTCCGGGAGGCGTCGTACAAAACGATCAGGGCGCTGTCGTCTGCTACTGCAGGGAAACGGTCTATTCCCCTGATATTGGGAAGGTTATAACTATTCACTGCGGCGGGGGCGCAGAGCAGCAGCAAACTGTCCGGTTGCAGCAAATAGTCCGGCAGCAGTACTTCCCGCTTATTCACCGCAAGACGCCAGTTGTTCAACTGCACCGGCGCTGCACTGATATTCCGCAGCTCTATGTATTCATATGGCGGCAATCCCACTACGGGAGAGGGTTTGGGCATTATTTCGTGAATCACCACACTATAGATGGCCGGCTTTTGCGCAAAACCGGCAGCACACAGCAGCAACAGGGAGGAACAAAAAAGGGTTAACCGCATAAACAATGATTTACAGTTGTCAAACTTAACGTTCAACCGGTTACAAGGTGTTAATGCCATGTAAATGGTAAAAAAAACTCTTATTGTTATGAAAAGCCGGGGCTATATGTTAATTTTGGGCTTCCAAAATTAAAAATGTAAAACAAAATGAAAGTTGCCGTAGTTGGAGCGACCGGACTGGTAGGCTCAAAAATGTTACAGGTGTTAACGGAAAGAAATTTTCCCGTTACAGAATTGATTCCCGTGGCTTCTGAGAAGTCTGTTGGTAAGGAAGTAACATTTAAGGGTAAGACCTGGAAGGTGGTAAGTGCAGATACGGCGATTTCCATGCAACCCAACGTGGCTATCTTTTCTGCCGGCGGCGGTACCTCCCTGGAGTGGGCGCCTAAATTTGCTGCAGCAGGCATTACCGTTATTGATAATTCCAGTGCCTGGAGAATGGATCCTACCAAGAAACTGGTAGTTCCCGAAGTAAATGGCGATGCTATTACGCAGGAAGATAAAATTATTGCCAATCCTAACTGTTCTACCATCCAGATGGTGCTGGTGCTGAAGCCCCTGCACGAAAAATATAAAATCAAAAGGGTAGTGGTATCTACCTACCAGTCGGTAACCGGTACCGGTGTAAAAGCGGTAACGCAACTGATGAATGAAAGACAGGGCGTAACCGGTGAAATGGCTTATGCCCACCCGATAGATCTGAACGTTATTCCGCAGATAGACGTGTTTCTCGATAACGGCTATACGAAAGAAGAGATGAAGATGGTGAATGAAACAAAAAAGATCATGAGGGACGACAGCATCCTTGTAACGGCTACGACTGTACGTATTCCGGTAATGGGGGGGCATAGCGAATCCGTGAATATAGAGTTTGAAAATGAATACGATGCAGCAGAACTGAGGGCTTTGCTTGAGAAAACGCCGGGGGTAATAGTTGTAGACGATCCATCGAAAGCTTTATACCCGATGCCCAAGGATGCGCATGACAAAGACGAAGTATTTGTGGGCCGCATCCGCAGGGATGAAACACAGCCTAAAACAGTGAATATGTGGATAGTAGCAGATAACCTCCGCAAAGGAGCTGCTACCAATGCAGTGCAGATAGCAGAATATCTCAGCGGTAAAAACTGGCTGTAATCATACTGTTGTGCTATGCCATTAAGGTGCTATACCACTTTTAATGGCGCCTCCCGTGTATGACTATACGAATACATATTTATAACTCATTAAGAGCAAGCAGTTTACCGCTTGCTCTTTTTTGCGTGTTTTACAAAAGCATAACACATAAAACATAAAAATTACACGGAAGTAGTATTGATTTGTGCAGGATAAAATTCAATTTTGGTAGTAATAATCCTATGCCAACTAATCTCTTTGAAAAAGAAGAGGAGTCCAATTTTAGAGATGCCGGTATTTTTCGTTATTTTCTAATCAGAAAACACCCTTAAGTCCTATGAAAACCAACACCAATCGAGAGCTTTTGTTAATGCACAAGTTCACCGAAGAGTGGAGCACAAATTTCTCTTCACAGGTATCCAGGATCATGAACATCGTTGATCAGCAGGATACGCTTGATGGAATTATACCTATTATTGAGGTGGCCAATGTTTACAATCAACGTTTTGCTCATGCGCGTACTGACAAAGAAAATCTTTTAAAGAACCGTAAAGCACGACCGTTTGAATTTCTGATTCACAAGAATTGATCGGGGTAAGCCGGAAAAGTATTTATTAGTTTATCAGATAGTCAGCAGAAAGAAGCTACCAGGAAAAACAAAAAAACATTTACCTATATATTGGTTTGGATACCGCGGTAGATTTTTTTGAATGTTGTTG
>NZ_DATMTE010000170.1:0-7125 GCF_035564935.1 Chitinophaga sp.
GGCCATATTATACAAAAGATTTATGAATTTATCCGGTTGATTTTGCAGGAAAATACAAAATGAATCGAAATCGTAGTTCAGGATATACTTTACGATCCTTGTGTTTATGAAGAAATGTTCGCCCTGGATGATATTTTCCAGGTGAAAAATAGACTTCACATAATGATAGTTCAGGTAATTTTCAATGTTGGGATGAATCTTTTTATTCTGCAGCTCCGCATAATACAGCAGGTATATATCATTGGAAAGGTCGTAGGCATCCACCATTTTCAGGATCATTCTTTCATGGCCGCCGGTGATCCGGATATCATCCAGGAAGATCACTTTTTTCCCCATCAGGAAATGCCGGTCGATATGAAAGCTGTCGTTGCCGATCAGCTTTAACCGTTGTTCGGCATCCAGTTCGCCGTAATCCTCCTTGTAGGTGATGGTACGGTGTACCTTGGTTTCCTGCAATACCGGGTGTCCATGCGCCGCCAGCCACCTGTTCAGCTGAAAAACGAAATAGTTTTTCATGGCAAAGGTAGCCGTTGGGATAAAGGAGTAGGGGCTTGATACTACCACTAACTGCGGCACTTCCTTTCCTTTCAGGTGATGTTCAATAAACCCGTCTGCCAGGCTGGCGCCGAATTTCGCGGCAATGGCATCGTCCCCGAATTTAAAACGGCTGTAGTCATCGGGCGAAAACCCGAAAAACTCCGCGTTGGTGATCTTATGAAGTGAATAGGTTGTCGTCATCAGTTAAGTAAGCTTGAAATACATTGATTATTGGAGTTGACCAGTAACGTACGAATGCCTGCCACCTGTGCGCCATCGATATCTGCTTTTTTATTATCGCCAATATGTATGATGTTATTGAGCGGGAGCGCCTGATCTTTTCTTACTGCCGCCACATTGTCCAGCATCAGCCGGAACATTTTTTGGTTGGGCTTCGACATGCCGGTTTCATCTGAATACAGCTGGAAATCGAAATAACGTTCCAGCTCCAGCTCCTGTAACACCCGTCTCAAAGTACTGCCCTTTATAAAGGCGGTATTACTGAGCAAACTGATGGTGCGGTCAGGCGATTCCTTTATCCTGCGTAATGTTCTTACGGTTTCTGAACAATAAATAACCGGGAGGTATTTAAGCACCAATGCGTCCATTTCCTGGTAAAGGGCCGCCAGATCTATGTTCCCGAAAGCGTTACTGTAATCATTTATTTCACTGATCACCATGAGGTACATTTCTTCTGCATCAATATTACCGCCTGTCTTTTCATTGATGGCATTGCATAGTAAGTCCACCTTGCGGAATATACGGCCTACCTCTTCCAGCGTTTTTTGGTGTTGATTGAAATGGTCGTAAAAAAACCGGGTCCTTTCCTGTTTAAATGAAGGATTCGATTTTATTAAAGTTAACCATAGATCAAAAGAATAATGTTGGTATATGTTCATGTACTTTTTTAGCTTTTACGTCACACCGGTTGGCCGGTTCCCTTTAGCAGCATACTGTCCGGGCTAATAACATTAATATAAGTAATATTCAGATGCTCCCGTTTAATCTTTTTGTTATTTGTTAAGGGTTAATACCAAAAAAGCCTGCATACAGCTTTTTTCAAGCTTCTAATATAGGATTTTATCTTTCATGAAGCCGAAAATTTCCATTTTAATGTGTTGGTAATAAGTTAATTTAGATTTTAACTTATCTAGTTGGTGATGGATTATCCCATTTAACATTGCCATTTTCATCATGTATTCCTGATCTTTTCAGTGCGCCCAACCGGTAGTATTCCGGTACATCACATTCCTGTTGCAGGCCTGGATATGCAGCTTTCCATCGGCTAAACTACCAAAAAGCAGGCATTCTTCACCTGCGGAAATTCCCAGGTCGCAACTGCTGTTTTTGGCATGTTCTGTGATCCGGGCCACAGGCTCCCCTTTGAACTGCCGGAGAATATTGAATTTCAATATGCCCGATTCCCTGTTTTAATCAGCTTCTGTATCACCATCGTCGGTAATCATCACCAGTGCAATAAAGTTATATTTCTCCATTTGCGATAACTTATCAAGCGGGGGAATAGGGCGCAAACACAGGCGCCTCCCGATATGGTTTATTTCCGGGAACTGGCACCAGCAGTTTGCAGCTGCCGCAAAAGTTTTATCATGGTTGAAATAAATATTGTTATTGGTAGCCAGGTACAACCCGAAGCCGGCCAGGATAAAAAGCAGGCAAAAAGTAAAAGGTAATAAGTATAACTGGCGGAACAGATCAATGATTTTTTACAATCCGGGGGCCGGGAGGTGAAATACTTTTGTAAAAAGAAGATATGAAATCAGTTTATATCACGATATACCTGGCCATAGCATTGTTGCTGCCAGTATTATCATTTTCACAGGAAAAAACTATTCATCAACAAAAGGAAATTATGGAAAAGAACAAAGCAATTATTCAGCACTTGTATGAAAATGTAATGAATAAGAGAGATATGAACGCATTGCCCGTAATTGTATCGGAAAAATACACCGGGCCTGAGGGAAGCAAAGGGGTAGCTGGTTTTACTGCACCCACCGCGCCGCTTATTGCCGCTTTCCCGGACATACAATGGAAATTATCCTCCCTGTTGTCCGATGGCGATAAGGTAGTGGCTAAATGGACCTGGTACGGCACTCAAACCGGCGCCTATAAAAATATTCCCGCCACCGGTAAAGCCATTCATATCAATGGAGTAGCTATCTACCAGCTTGAAAACGGGAAAATAATCGCAGGCGAAGTGCAAACAGACCGGTTGGGATTTCTCACCGGGCTGGGCGTATTGCCGGCGGATATTGCCACTGCGCCGGTACACGAACAGGTACAGTTCATTGATAAATTCCTGGTACCATCTGCTGGTATTGCGGAGTTCAAACAAAGGGTTGCAGCGAACCGCCGGTTTATAAAAACATTGCCGGGATTCATTTCAGATGCAGCTTATGAATATTTTGATGAACAGCACAAACTTGTTTATGTAACCATTGCACAATGGGAAAACAAGGCTGCCGTGGCCAGTGCCAAAGAACAGGTGGCGGCGGAATATAAACGGTCGGGGTTTGATATGCCCGGTATGATGAAACGCCTGGGCATTAGTATGGACAGGGGAGTATATAGCCATGCAACGGAGTAACGGTAACGTATATCCGTGCAAAAGGTAAATATACCTACGCAGGAGAATAACGGTAACGTATATCCGCATAAAAGGTATGTATACCTGCGCAATGGAATAACGGTTACATATATCCACGCCAAAGGAGTGCAGCCTGCTGCGCTCCTTTGGCTGTTTAAGATCCGTTTACAATTGTTTAAATTCTGTTGACAGGTTGCTGTGAAAAGATGTGTTAACTTATATACCTGAACAACCAAAACTGAACCGTAACATCATCACCTGGTGCTGTTGCGCATTAATTGAAAACCCGAAACCCCCTTTATTATTCATCTAAAAAAACACAGTATGAAAACTTCATTGTTTGCTGCAGCATGCATCATGCTGGGCATACTGACCGGATGCGAAAAGAAAAGCACTCCCGGCAGTGACCTTCAACCCGTTACCGGAAAAAAAGAGCTGCAGGTACTGGCAGCGCCGCCTGCCACCTGGCAAGAGCACTGGTTTGAGCATCAGCAGCTGCTGAACCGCGTTTTTTACGATACCAGCGTAGCGGTATATTTTGATAATGATGTAAACAGCAGCATCACCTGGCCCAACACTTATCTGGCGCAGGTATGGAACTACACCAAAAGCAGGTATGGCGCCTTTGGCGACGACTCCCGCCTTTTTGCGATCTTTCACTCCGGCAAATATTCAGGTGGACATCCTTCTACGTACATGGATGCCGGTCATGATTACCGCAACGTAATAGATGTAGGTTCGTCTGATCCCAATGCATGGATTTCCGGCGCCGGTAACGACATCGATCTTACCACGCATGAAGTAGGCCATATCGTGGAAGGCGCTTCCAAAGGGGTACACGGCTCCCCGGCCTTCGGCATATGGCACGACAGCAAATGGATGGAGATCTACCAATACGACGTGTACCAGGCCCTGGGCCGCAGCAGCGATGTAACCCGCTGGCACAATATGAAGATCACGCAAACAGATGGTTTCCCCCGCGCAGGCACCTACTGGTTCAGGGATTGGTTTTATCCTATCTATGCCAATTATGGCGGCGCTGCCACACTGAATAAATTCTTTTCACTGCTGGCACAGCATTTCCCAAAACAAACATTCAACAACGGCATTACTACCTATCCTGAATACAGCCGGGGGCTTAACTTCGGAGAGTTTGTACATTACTGGAGCGGCGCTGCCAATAAAGACCTGAAGCAACTGGCGCTTACTGCTTTCGGAAATAAAGATGAGCAGGGCAACGACTGGACCGCCCAGCTGAAACAGGCGAGATCAACCTTCTCCGGCATCACCTACCCATCGGATGATATTACCGCTGCCGGCGCCATCACAGTGAGTAAAGAGAATGGTGGCGGCGCTTCGGCTGCGGAAGGCTCGCTGAAGCTCACAGATAACGTGTACAGCACCAAACTATTTGTTAACGCAGTGCCCGCCGATTTTAAAATGCAGCTGCAGTTCACTACTGGCCAAACAGTGAGGTCATATACCCTTACTTCCGGCGATGACGCTATTGACCGCGATCCTAAAAACTGGCAGCTGAAAGGTTCCGATAATGGCACAACCTGGACTGTACTGGACACGCAAACCAACCAGGCATTCAGCGCCAGGAATCAAACCAGGCAATTCGCCATTTCCAATACCACCGCGTATAAGTATTACGCCGTGTATGTAACAAGCACCAATGGTAGCGTGGATTTCCAGCTGAGTGAATGGAGATTGTTTAAGTAATGGAAAAGCGGGTGTGTTAAAGTTTTATCGGGGTACCGGTAGGGAGTATTTTTGTTGATGTAATTCACGGCGCCACCAGGTACTTTTGATACACCCGCTTCATTTTCGTATACAGGTAAACGTTATATTGCTATCACATCTCCTCAAACCTGCGTAATATTTCTTCCAGTTGTTTCCTGCTCAGATCAATGTTTAATCCCTGCGGATCCAGGATATTTCTGGCCCTCAGTTCCTTCAAGGTCCTGTTAAAGCTGCGGATGGTAATGCCAAGGTAAGAGGCCATATCTTTTTTAGGTATAATAATATCCTGTGCCGCTTCCAGCGCCAGTAAACGGAGCAATGCGTATTCCACAGGATATAATTGCTGGTAAGAGGTACGGATACAGGTTTGCCGGATACGGATGGCGAGTTCCTCCAGCAGCAGCCCGTTAAATACTTTATTGTTCAGCAGCAGCCAGGCAAACAAGGTATGCGGAATGGTATAGGCAGTTACTGAAGTAAGGGCTTCAATATTACACAGGCATTTTTCTTTCCTGATGGCTTCCAGTTCCCCGGTAATCTCTCCTTTGCCCAGAATTTCGAAAATATAGTCTTTCCCGTTGTCTTCCTCAATATAACATTTGGTAATGCCTTCCCTGATAATATACACATAGCTGATGGTATCCCCCTGGTGGATAAGCCGGGTACCGGGTGCAAAAGTTTTTATCGCTACCGCTTCGCTTTCCGGGGCGCTGGCAGTGAATTGTTCCATGAAATGAAGAAAAGCAGGATTGGTCCGTAACATACTTAAAAAGGGTGGGACAAATGTCCCGTTTTATAACCAGCCGGGTCTTATTTTTGCCCCCGGAAAAACGTAAAAATAACAATGATCTCTGATATTAGCGTTATCGCATTCGATGCCGATGACACCCTTTGGGTAAACGAACCTTACTTCCAGGAAACAGAAACCCTCTTTTGCAACCTGCTGGAAGATTATCTGCCGCATCATACCGTATCACAGGAGCTGTTTAAAACAGAAATGGCCAACCTGGAGCTGTATGGATACGGTATAAAATCCTTTATGCTTTGCATGATAGAAACGGTGTTACGTGTAACCGAAAATACTGCCAGCCCTGAAATACTGCATAAGGTGATCCAATACGGCCAGGAAATGCTGAATAAGCCCATTGAGTTGCTGGATGGGGTGGAAGACGTATTACAGGCGCTTTCGGGGAAATACAGGCTGGTAGTAGCTACCAAAGGCGACTTGCTGGACCAGGAACGCAAATTGAGAAAGTCGGGGCTGGAGCACTATTTTCATCATATTGAAATTATGAGCGATAAAAAGGAAAGCGACTACCGTAAATTAATAAAGCACCTCGACTGCCGCCCGGAGGAGTTCCTGATGATGGGCAACTCCCTGAAATCAGACGTTTTACCGGTGCTGGCACTGGGAGGCCACGCCATCCACATTCCTTATCATACCACGTGGCAGCATGAGCGTATAGAACATACCATTGAAGATTCCCGTTTTTACGAGTTTAACACCATGGCAGATATCCTGCCGCATTTGATATTATGAAACAATTATTAGACCTGGATACGTGGGCGAGAAAGGAACATTTTAATTTCTTCCGTCAGTTTGACGAACCATTTTTTGGCATCACCGTTGAAATTGACTGTACCAATGACTACAACATGGTTAAAGCAAACGGGGGTTCCTTCTTTTTGAGTTACCTGCATAAATCCCTCGCCGCTGCCAACGAAGTAGCCCCTTTCCGCTACCGTATTAACAACGGCGAAGTATGGGTGTACGACCAGGTACATGCATCGCCCACCATTGACCGGCCCGATGGTACTTTTGGTTTTGCTTATATGGATTTTTATGAAGATGCCGGCATCTTTGAAGCCCATAGCAAATCGGAAATAGAAAGAGTGCGGCAAAGCACAGGCCTGGTACCCGCCGTGTCAGGAGAAAATGTGATCCATTATTCTTCGCTGCCGTGGATCAACTTTACGGCAATATCACATGCACGGAGCTTCTCGTTTAAAGACAGCTGCCCCAAGATCAGCTTCGGCAAAGTGCGGGATGCCGGCGAAAGAAAAATGATGCCCGTATCAGTACATGTACACCACGCCCTGATGGATGGGTTTCATGTAGCGCAATTCCTGGAAAAGTTCCAGCAAAGAATGAATACGCGGATTTTGTCTGACTCAGGATTTTGATGATTTCGCTGATTACGTTGATTTGATTTTGTAATGATTTTAAAATGATTTGA
>NZ_DATMTE010000171.1:0-1803 GCF_035564935.1 Chitinophaga sp.
ATGCGGTATATGCGGGCCCAGAAATACCATATCGCCTTCTTCAAAGCTCTCGATGCTATCCCCTACAATTCTCTTCCCGTGGCTTTCCGTTACATATACCAGCTCGCATTCCGGGTGGAAATGAAAGGGCGTATTGAAATAGGGATCACTTCTTTCGATGATCGTGATCTGGTTATCGGCAAAAGCCCCCACTTTAATAAGGATGGGTTTCATTCATGTATTAATTTAAGCTGCTATATTACTGTAACTGTCCTATACTTTATTACCATCGCCATTATTACTGCTTAGGGGAACCCTATGCAGGCAGGTGAGTAGTATTGAGATCGTCCTAAGAATGTTGCCAAATTATTAAAAATTGGTTAAAAAAATATCATTCTTCCCAAAATAACCATTTTATGTGATAAAAATCAGACAAGAGGGAGAAGAATAGTTTTGCAGGCGTTACTTGGAATAATTGGTACAACAACGTAATTTCCAACTTCATTTTGTAAATTACCACCGGCTAAATCGATGTAGCATTTTTTCTATGAAAGGGATCTCTATTAAAGATATTGCAAAACAAGCCGGAGTATCTCCCACAACGGTATCGTTTGTACTCAACGGCAAAGCAAAGGAGAAGCGGATCAGTGAACAGGTAAGTAAGAAAATCCAGAAAATAGCAACGCGGCTGAAATATAAACCTAATCAGCTTGCCCGTGGACTGCGTACCGGTAAAACTAAAACCATCGGCCTTATTGTGGAAGATATTGCCAATAACTTTTTTGCCACACTGGCGAAAGTAGTGGAAGACGAAGCCGATAAGCACGGCTATAAAGTACTTTACGGCAGTACGGAAGACAACACGGAAAAGGCAAAGGGATTGCTGGAGGTATTAAAGTACCGGCAGGTGGATGGGTATATTATCACACCCACAAAAAACCTTGACAAGGAAATTGAATTGCTTCAGGCTGCTGCGAAACCGCTGGTACTGGTAGACCGTTATTTCCCGCATGTGAGCAGTCATTATGTGGTGCTCAACAACTACCAGGGTGCATATGAAGCCACTGCCCACCTGGCGGAACAAGGCTACAGGAAAATTGCCATCGTTACTATTGCATCTGATCAAACGCAGATGAAAGAAAGACTGGATGGATTTACTGCAGCCCTCAAAGATCATAAGATCCCGTTTAATAAATCGTTGGTAAAGCGGCTGCCGTTCGACCTCGACCGGGAAAGTTTTAATAATGAAATGAAGAAATTCCTCACATCCGTGAAAGACCTCGACGCCGTATTCTTTGCTACCAACTACCTGGGCATAGCCGGCATTGAAGCCATCCGTTCACTGGGATGGGAAATAGGGAAGCAAATAGGGCTGGTAGGTTTCGACGACCACGATCTTTTCCGGTTACATAGCCCATCGATCACCTGTGTGTCGCAACCCATTGCCGCTATTGGCAAAAGCCTTGTAGACATACTGATGAAAGAACTGAATCACACTGCGGGCAGCCCTGCTTCGCCGCAACAACAGGTGGTGTTGGAGCCCGAGCTCATCATCCGGGATTCGTCGCGGAGATGATCGCCTGCCGCTGTCGCCTTCGGCGACGCGGAATTTGTCTGACTCCGGATTACGCTGATTATACTGATTTTTTTGATTTTTAATATAGGGAGATGAGGGTGTTATTCACTTTTATCTCCCTTTACTTTTGGGGATATTGCGGTTTACCTGCGGGATCCTGTAATAACGACAAATAATTAAAATAATGATTCAGCTGCAGGTAAGCCATATCTTATAGATACCGTGTAGCTCCAGCCCAATATGGTTTA
>NZ_DATMTE010000172.1:0-2102 GCF_035564935.1 Chitinophaga sp.
GATAAATAAAATCTCATGAAAAAATTATTCCCTGTACTTTTTGTATTCGCTTTTACGGCTGTAAAAGCCCAAACCAATGTGATTGGTACCACCGGCAATGTAGGAATTGGCACACTTAATCCTGTAAGTAAATTACAGGTGGTGGATAACAGCCGGAATTATTATGTGAACCGGCCTATTGCGGGGCAATCGCAGGATGGGGTAGGGATCACCTACATCTTGCTGCATGAAATTTATACCGGAACTTTAATAACTGATAAACATGTAATGGGAAAAATTACAGGTATCAGGGGATCAACCGGCGCTTATAACAGGAAATGGACAGTAGAAGTTAATACTGCAGCTGCCTATAATGCTAATAAAGGCTCCATTATCAGCTACAATGAAATAGCAAGATTAGTAACAGTTGTTTATAATGGCAAGAGCTATCTTGCCGCAGAGATAGCAAATAGCTATGCCATGTTGGGCTTTTCGTTTACAGGTTATGCAAGCGGAGAAACTTTATTAATGGTGAAGGCCAGTGATGTAACAGGTGTAGCGCTGTTCACGTCAACAGATCCAATAGGCATCCAGGGAAATCTCAGTCTTGGAACCCAATCCTCCTCGGCCCGGCTGGATATATCTGGTGGCCCCACCTGGACTACCAATAACTGGACAAAATCAGTAAGATTGTATAATGGTTCGGGAATTGAATTTCACAGTGTTTCAAGGTCATTTGGTATAGGCGCCACGGGAAATAATTTTTATTTTTTCCATGCCAATACTGATAATACCGGCGGCGCTAATTATTTTATGATCGCCGATGGTAATACCGGCAATATCAGCATTGGTGGCACCAACCCTGTAGCCAACTACAAACTCAGCGTAGACGGTACCCTCGGTGCCCGCCGTATCAAAGTACAGCAAGGCGCCTGGGCCGATTACGTATTTCATCCCGGCTACCAGCTGCCATCCCTGCAGGAGGTAGAGAACTTTGTTACTGCGGAAAAACACCTGGAGGGCATCCCCTCGGAAAAAGAAGTACTCGAAAAAGGACTGGACCTGGGCGATTTTGACCAGCAGTTATTAAAGAAAGTAGAAGAACTTACCCTGTATATTATCCAGTTGAATAAAAACGTAGAGCGCCTGAATAAACAGGTAGCAGAACAGCAGCAAACTATTGCCACCCTGCAGGCAAAGTGATTAAAACCTGCGCAGGGGAATTATCTCTTGCGCCGTTACTTTTATTTCTTCTTCCCCATCCACTGCAATGCATCCAGGATCATCCTGTTCTGCATTTCATTCGCAAAGGTGAAAGACAATTCCTTATTGGTATGATGCTCGTAGTCGATATCATTATGCCCCATATTCACGTATAGCATCTTGTATTTTTTATTGGTCCATACTACAGGATAGTAGCCGCTGTGCCAGATCTCGTGTTGCTTGGGGCCGGTACCCAATGGAAAGCTGCTGGAGTCAACAGACAGCAGTATGGTGATGTCCGGGTTTTTACGCAGGTCGTTGCTCCAGCGATACCATTCATTGGGGGCGGTAGAGAAAGTATCCGGCAGGTGTTGTGTAACGGGGTGCGGACGGTTTTCCACCCGCAATACAGCCGGTGTAGGACGCCAGGTATTGCTGACATAAGATCCTGAACCGAGGAAAGTATTATGGTACCAGTCCCAGTTTTGGGGTACTGCTGAAGGAGTGAGTGCAAACGCCGCAAAGTGAAAGCCTATCCATCCGCCGCCATGCTCCATGTATTTCCGGAAGGCAGCGCGTTGCGCAGGATCTTCAGGCCGGGTATCCAGGAAAATCACTACCTGGTATTTAGACAGGAATGCAGCATTGAGGTTTTGCCAGTTATTGGTGGAATCGTAACTAAAGTGATATTTCGCCGCCATTTCGGGAAACCATTTATTGGCTTCATGTACAAAACTAATATGTGCCTGGTCGTTTTTAGCAGTGTAAAAAGCGATAACACGGAATTGGGGGGATGTTGCCTGCTGCGCCTGGCTTACAGCACAGCCAAACAGGCTAAAAAGCCAAAAGAGGCTGGTGTGGAATTTTAGCTTCATAAGTAGTAAATGAACTACAAAATAAACCATTCACGCGAATTTTCT
>NZ_DATMTE010000173.1:0-1760 GCF_035564935.1 Chitinophaga sp.
GGGGCGATACGGGGCGATAGGTGTTTATTTTACATTTATTATATTGTAATTTTGATTATCAAAGTATAATTAAAAGATAAAAAAGTATTAAGTAGATGGTTGAATAAAAGGCATATTTGTAGTGTAGATCTTTAAGGGATATACCCACAGAAATTACAAATGCTGTTTTATATTATTTCCGGGTGTTGGGCCGGAGTAGTGCTGTATGGGGAGATGGATACCGGAAGGACTTGTTGTTGGAATCAACGATCCGGATGCGCGGATAGTTGATTTTACGGCGGGCCGGAAGGGGTACATCGCCTCTGGCATCAACACCTGGATTTTTGTATATCTCTTTTAACAGGGATGGACCGGTTGCATTTTCATTTATTCCATTTTACGTTTTATTACTCAGCTTGCCAATGAGGTCGCCTTCCGGTGCCGGAAGGCAACTAATAGTTCCTGCCTATAACAGGTACGGGTATACGGATTTACCAGGGCGGATTTTGTCTGACTCCGATTACGCTGATTTTTTCTTTTGTACCGGATTGTTGCGGGCAATCAGTTTGTTACCATGGGTGTGGCGCCTGCAGCCGGCACAGCGGGCTTGGCCGGTTACCTACCGCTGTGCCGGGGGATAGTTATTGTTTGCCGGCGGTTAATTTCTTTTCCAGTGTGTTTCCATCTATTAATGCCCGGTGTTCAATGATGAGGTTATCCTGCAATCGAAAGCAACGATAGCCGGGAATGCTGACCGTTAAGCCGGTGGGGGCTATTCCCCGCCATAGCCCTGTGTGTTTCATATGCATAGTTACCCTGATTATACATTTACCGGGTTCGGCCACCTGTTCATTGATGATGGTTTCCGGCCGGAAGGATCCATGCGTTAATGCAATCCATTGCTTAAGCCCGGTGCTATCGGGTGGCACACCTGGTGGAAGCGAATGGTCCACGTAGCCGGGATGAAGGAATTGCTCCAGGCAGCTGGTATCTCCGAGGTTCCAGACGGTAGCAATGTAATGTGTAATGAAATCTTTTTGTTCCTGTATAGTCATAACCGTTAGTTTTACCTTGCAAAGGTAGAAGCCCTGTAGTAAAGGGATTGTGTCAAACGTCACATAATATGTCAGGACATGCGGCGGCGGATACGGCTGAGGGTTTCCCGGGAAATACCGAGGTAGGAGCTGAGTTGTGTAAGAGATACACGTTGCAGAAGATCCGGTTGAGTGCTTAGAATAGAAAGGTATCTTTCTTCCGGGTTGTTTCTTTTGAGCCAATGGGTATGTTTTTCCTGTTCAATGAACAGGTGTTCCAGCCACTGGCGGCCGAAGGCGGCTATTTCGGGAGATTGTTCATAGAGCAGGAACAGGTCGTCTTTATGCCATTTCCATAAGCTGCCTGCGGCTGTTGTTTGAATGTTATAATCGGCCGGAACGTTATTCCGTAAGCTGTTCAGATTAGTAAGGAAAGTGTTTTCAAAGTAGAAACCGGTATTGATCTCCTTTTCATGATGATAATGAAATGCTCTGCAGGCGCCGCTTTCAATGAACCATATGTATTGGCAGTGTTGCCCCTCCCGTAACAGGTAGTCACCTTTTTTTACCTTTTGGGAAGTTGCTTTCCCTGCAAATAAATCCCTTGCCTCATGGCTTAGGGAAGCAATATGCAACAGGCTTTGGAGGAAATGTACCGGGCTTGGTTTCATAACCGGAAGATCATTTATTTTTTTAAAAATACTCACATGTAGGTATTTGTTTCCCTTTAGCTTTAACATATCTTTG
>NZ_DATMTE010000174.1:0-2964 GCF_035564935.1 Chitinophaga sp.
TGATAAATACAGAAAAAGCGCGATGGAGTAATCCTTTCTCATGAGCTTCCATCTTCTCCATCGTTCCAATAGCCTCATCCTGTTCGTTCACTAATATTACGTCCGGTAATTTCATAGTCTGTCAAAGATATTTTAATTAAGCTTCCTGCAGATAAAAAATAGGACCAAGAATAAAAAAACTATGCTTAAACAGGTAATAAAATGGTTGAATGGTTAACAGCGATACTTTAAAATTCTTTAACGGTTACATCGATAAATATAATATAAATTTTCCGGACTTTTGCAATATTAATACCTACTAAAATGGCAGAAGACTTACAAATCATCAAGGGAGATAAAGCAGCGCAGTATACTTCCCTGATTCCGCAGATAAAAGGATTGCTGGAAGGAGAACCCGACCTGGTAGCGAATCTTGGCAATGTAGCCGCTGCGCTGAAAGAGCAGTTTGGATGGCTATGGGTAGGATTTTACCTGGTGAAAGGAGATGAACTGGTGCTTGGCCCGTTCCAGGGGCCTGTAGCGTGTACCCGTATCCGTAAGAACAGGGGTGTTTGCGGCAGTAGCTGGGCACAGGCCGCCACGCTTATTGTACCTGATGTGGAAGCCTTCCCGGGGCATATTGCCTGCAGCAGCTTATCAAAATCGGAAATAGTAGTGCCGCTGATCCGCAATGGCGAAGTAAAAGCCATACTGGATGTGGATAGCGTGCATCCCGCTCATTTTGACACTACAGATCAGCAATACCTGGAGGAAATTGTGGCACTGATTGTGTTATGACAGGGCGAATTTTTATATCATCGCTTTATTGAGAAACCATTATGCTTTTTTTTAGAAAAAAAAATACAGCGCCGCCTGCAGATCTGCTGGCATTCATATCTACAGATATTCACTCCCACCTCATACCCGGTGTAGACGATGGTGTGCCTGATGTGGAAACATCCGTTCATTTTATTGAAGAGCTGCAGGCCATGGGGATCCGTAAAATTGTAACCACCCCGCATGTAATGATGGACAGGTTCCCTAATTCCGCCGATACTTTAACAGCGCCCTACCAGCTGGTGCAACAGGAACTGGCCAGGAGAAACAACGCTCTCCCCTTTCATTTTGCTGCAGAATATTATCTCGACGAACAGTTTGTGCCATTGATGCAGCAACCTTTACTTACAATCAGCGGAAATATGGTATTGGTGGAAATTTCGTTTATGTCTGCCCCGCCGCAACTGGCGCAGTGGCTGTTTGACATACAGGCCGCGGGTTATCAGCCTGTGCTGGCCCACCCGGAGCGGTACGGTTACTACCATGCAAATATACCACAGTACGAGCAGTTGAAGCAGCAGGGTTGCCTGTTGCAGCTTAACCTGCTGTCGCTCACCGGCTATTATGGGAAACATGTGCAGCAAACGGCTGAAAAGCTGATGGCTGCGGGATTACCGGACCTGATCGGTACGGATCTGCATCATGAAAAGCACCTGGGGGCCATTGCAGGTATTGGTAAAAATAAAAAACTCTGCAACACACTGGAAAAATATCCTTTCAAAAATTCAATATTGTAATTGAACGAAGCACTGATAAACCTGCTATCTTATTAAAATCAGATTTCCAAGTTGCTTGCGCATCTGCTTCTTACTATCCGTATAAGTAAGCATCCACGCATAACAGCCCCCCTGTTGTTTTGCACCATCCCAGCCGGCCCGGGGGTCATTACTTAAAAAAACGAGTACTCCCCATCGGTTGTATATGGTTAATTTATAATTACTGATATCATCATTTACTCTTATGCGAAAAAGGTCATTTTGCCCATCACCGTTAGGTTTAAATGCCGTAGGTACATATACCGCACAAGCCCGCTGATTTCTGAAGATTTCCGCAGAGCCGCGACTGATACAATTGTTTTGATCTTTTACTACAAAATAATACCTGCCTTCATTGAGCTGCTTCCAGAACTTATCGCCCTGCCAGTCTGAGGTTTCCATCTTATACAGGTAAGGAGGTTTTCCCCCCGTTACAGCCACTTCAATTCTCCCATCTGTAGTTTCACTGCAAGTGATATCTGCTGTGCTAACCGTCGTTATTTGCAAGGGAGGAGGTTCGTTTACTTTTATATTTAACAATTTGGCTTCACAACCCATGTCATCCCTTATAGTAACAGAATAATTCCCTGCCTTCAATTCCTTAAAATCGGGAGAATAGCTGGGCAGGATTGCATCATTTAAATAAAAACGGTAAGGTGCCATCCCGCCCTGAGTGGAGATGTTGATCTGGTTTTTCGCCTCTCCATAACAGCCGGATAACGTAACTGTGACCGTACTTTTTAATTCTATTTCTTTTACGGTTATAGTTGCTGTTGCACTTGTGCCAGTTGATGATATGACCGTTACCTGGTAATTGCCATAGGGAAGATGATCAATCCTGCTTGTTGTCTGACCGCCGGGCATCCATGAATAGGTATATGGTCCGGCATTGCCGATCACCTTTGCCGATGCAACACCCATATCTTTGCCCTTACACGTATTTTCAACGGAAATAATAACCTGTGGTATTTCCCGGAGGGAAGAAGATAAATTATCTATCAGAACGATAGATCCATATGCGCTTTTTTCGCAGTCAATATTCCCGTCCGCCAGGAATGAAATGTATTTATAATCACGGGAAGGACTTATTACAGCATTATACTTTTTCCAGCTTGTATGGTAGAATGGGCCTGACCGCCATAATAATTCAGTGGTATCTCCCTGTTTGTCGCCTCCGTAAATAGCCATATTCCCATAACATCCTGCATAGGCATAAAATGCTGTGTAGGCTAAATCAAAAGAAAGCGCATAACTGTGTCCTCCTTTCATATCTACCATCTGGGTGATTCCTTCGGGCCATAAAGCGCCGCTGTGTAGCCCTACATAAGACTTTCCATCTGAAGCAGGCTGAACAATGTTGAAAACTCCCGGTTGAATGTCGGGAGTGCCTGTT
>NZ_DATMTE010000175.1:0-5987 GCF_035564935.1 Chitinophaga sp.
AAGAATAAAGCTTGCCTTTTGTAGTAACGGCATTACCGGTATTCAGCCAGGCTTCTACAAACAGCCGGTTTTCCAGGGAAGCATGTGTGCCAAATAATTTATTGCCGGTGGAACTGGTAAAGAGGCGGCCGGTCTGGGAACCCTCCAGCTGGGACATGCCCATCATAGAATAAGCACCTGTTACGCCTGCCGAAGCGGGCACCAGATGTGCGTCGTTACCATCATAATAAATAGCGGGGTTGAAGTTGACCATGCCGGTGGTATTGTCCGGATCTCCTGTTGGGACCATGTGGTTGGCATTACCAGAAATATCTCCCCAGTTAATGCCATTCACAGCCTGGTCGGCCCGGTACCATGCAAGGATGCCGTTGCTCACTGCAGCAGGGCCCTGAATGGTCATTGGCATGCTGTTACCAAACTCCGATGTTCCGCAGGTATTTGCGGGAATGCGAAGTGTGGCTGTCCAGAAACCGAGGCCGGTGGCGCCGGGCCCTGTATTGTAAGTGATTGTTTGCGTTGAAGTGCCGGCAGATAATCCTGTTAAGGTAGTAACATAATATTGCCCGCTCGTTTTACTCGTAGCGGGATCGCTGGCATAAATATCTATCGTGTATTGCGCACCGGCCGTTATATTAGGTATGGTGAGCTGTAACTGGTACTTGCCCGCTCCCTGCGCGGTGGACGACACCAATACCGGCGCCTTGCCGGCAGCAGCCGTATACGTACAGTTACCGGCTGGATTCGCGATACCCAGACCTCTATTATTATAAATGGAGTTATTGCTGATGATTACCTTATTAGGTGCGTCATTATTTATACCTGCCCCACCGTTATCATGTATTACGCAACCGGTCACCTGTGCATCCGTTACGCCGGCCCCACCGTAAAACCAGATACCGTGGCTGGTGCTGTTCACTACCGTATCGCCTGTCAGGTCATAATCAGAAACGGCATTGGCGCCATTAAGCACAATAGCCGACCGCACACTGTTGCGGAAGGAAGAGTTGATAATATCTACATTGCTGCGTGCAAAGTTCCCGGCGATTCCAATCCCATCATTATTATAGTTAAATTTTGAATTGGTTACCTGGAAGTTAGTCGCCGCTCCGCCTGCCACCAGTCCTCCAACGTCAAATCTATTTATGGTAACATTGTTGATGGTCACATCTGTTGCCGTACTCAGGAAATAGATCCCATGGTCCGCATCATTCGTGTTACCTGCCTTATCCCCATCCAGTACTGAATTACTAATGTTAACATTACTTGCAACACCTTCAAATCTTATATAAGACGTGGTAGGGTAAAGTCCGGGCACAGGAGTTCCCATCGAGGCATTACTGATTGTAATATTGCTGGCAGCGCCATTGAACCATACGTTATAAATATCATTTTCAATTATGTTGATAGAGTCAAGGGTGATGCCGTTTGCAGTATTGTCGAAACGGATGGCGTAGTCCCCGTCATCATCCGTTCCTATCACATCCATATCTACGGTGGTCCTGTTGATCTCAAAATTGGTAGCCGGATAGTCGCAGTAAATACCCAGCGACACCCCGCTCCATAAGCTATCTAAAACCACATTCCTGAACAGCACATTATTAGCCGTTTCCACAGCACCGGTAGTGTTATCAAGCACAATACCGTTCTGGAAACCGCTGACATTACTATTGGTCAGCGTAAACCCGTTTACACCTGCATCCCTGAACACGATCCCTTCAGCGCCCCGGGTATTATTGGCGGTGCTGAGCTGGATATTGTCCATCACCAGGTTGGTCTGCATACCGCCCGTAAAATAAAAAGCCCGCCCGATATGTGGAGCGGCGCTGTTGGTTGGTTCTACATCTGTGGAATAAATATTCCTTACCGTTAAACCGGTGGATGCCCCTTGCACCCTCATAAATGAATTGAGGAAGTTCCCAACGGTGCTGAAAGAGCGTATATTCTCAATCGTTATACCTGTCCTGTTCGGCGATATGTCCACATCAATGTCCCCGTTATTCTGGATCGTAAAATTCCGGATGGTTACACTGTCCGCATTGATCACAAAAGGATTAATAACGGAATTGGCGCCAGTGGAATACAGCGTGATCCTGTTCTGCCCGTCGATGGTCAGCTTCTTTACCGTAATGGTGGGCATGGAAGAGGCCAGCGTGATCTGTCCGTGCACATTGAACACGATCTCGTGTGGGCCGGCGCCCGCTGCGTTGGCATCCAGGATCGCCTGCCGGAATGAACCCGGTCCTGCGTCGTTGGTATTGGTAACGGGGAAGCTGTTTGCCGTTGCGGCAACAGTTGCCATCATCCCAAACAGGGCCAGCAACAAACGTTTGCAGCCTTTGCTGAAAAATCTCGGTCCGGATTTCGTAACATTAAAGAGGGACATAATGCAATAAACTTTGGGTAATGAGGAGGCCTGTCTGCTATGACGCACAGCAAGCCTGGAAAGATTCTTTGAGAACCTTTATATGCTTATATACAGATATGGTTGCCTGTTAGAACCGGTACATGGCATTATTCAGCCGGTACCGGGTAAACGGAAGCTTCACATGGCTCATAATTGACGGGATTTGTACCAGTACGCAATTGTAAGGCCCGCATTTTGCGGTGATTGGGTAAAAATTTCCATAGG
Organism: Chitinophaga sp.; assembly: GCF_035564935.1. Classification (GTDB taxonomy): domain Bacteria; phylum Bacteroidota; class Bacteroidia; order Chitinophagales; family Chitinophagaceae; genus Chitinophaga. The sequence goes on from NZ_DATMTE010000175.1 coordinate 2,630, forward strand.
AAAACGTTATGATGACAAAAAAGGATATGGGTAATATTTATTTCAGTCCTAAACTTCGCAGGATGTTCACATGACTCAACGGAACAAACTGTTTAGCGAAAATAGATAAATCATGGCTACACTTTTGTCGTTTTAATTCAATGTCACTGTAGTATTTACACTACATGCAACTAACGCCAGGCACCATATAAAGATATTAGTGGCAGTAATAACCATGAAGTGTAACTATGCTGTATTTATATTGTCACAGCCGCACTTATAATACTTCTCCGGTCATTCTTATCAACTGCCATCTCAGCCGGGTTTTCCGGAACGCAGCAGCTTTCCGGTTTTGGAGTAATCATTATCTTAATGTTTTTATCTAGTAAAAAATACCAGCATTGAAAAAAAATACTATTTTAGGGCCGACAAACTATGTACCCGCGATTCCCTAACCTGAAGCCTGAATGAGAAAGATATTAATAGCAGATGACCATTCTATTGTAAGACTTGGCACGAAGCAGGTTTTATGCTCAATGCCCGACGCGATGCTTATTACCGAAGCAAAAACATTTGATGAGGCCATTTTCCTTATTGAAGGCCAATCCTTCGACCTGCTGATACTGGACATCAATATGCCCGGTGGAAACAACCGGCAAATGATAGATGCAGTGAAGCTGAGGCAGCCAGGTATCAGGATACTGATTTTTTCTGCGTACGATGAAATACTGTATGCCCTTAATTATCTCCAGGCAGGCGCAGATGGTTATATCGAGAAAAATTCCCCCGACGAAGATTTCAGAACAGCCATCAATACCGTGCTTATGGGAGAAAAGTATATCAGCAGGGCAGTCCGAGAATTACTGATCGGTAAATTTACAGGGCAGCAGGAACATCGCAATAATCCTTTTACAGTGCTTTCTCCGCGGGAGATAGAAGTAATGAACCTGATTACAAAAGGACTTCCGTTGATAAAAATTGCGGAAATACTTCATTTGCAGTTAACCACTGTGAGCACTTACAAAACGCGCATCTTTGAAAAAGTAGGCGTAAAGAATGTGATCGCCTTAATCGAAAAAGCACAAATGTATAAGACTACCAGTCATTTAGCCTGAGCTGCAGGGAAACACCGGTACCTCCGTCGATGCCCGGATAAGCAAACAGCCTGCCCTTTATCAGCGGGAGCAGTTCCTTTACCAGGATAAGCCCTATCCCGGCATTGCTGAGATTTCCCATGCTGTCATTTCCGGTTTGATTGATCCAGTCTCTCACTTCCGGGGGCATACCGAAACCGCTATCCAGCAAATGTATGGTAAGCACCTGCTCATCTTTTTCAGCGCTTATTTTTACGCCTCCCCTGGCAGTATATTTTACCGCATTGTCTAACAGGTTATGTAACACCACTGCCAGCAGCTGCTTGTTAATTACTATGGTCATTCCCCCCGGAATACTATTGCTGATCTGTATCTCCTTTGAACTCGATACCGGCCTGAAGATCTCCATCTTTTCTTCCATTAACCGGCCTATGTCTACTGTTTCTTCTGAAAAATCGCCGGTGAGGAAGGAAATCCGCATGTAATGTATCAGGTTATCTACCAGGTGATGCATGCGGTAAAGACTATCATAGGTCACGGTTTTTATTTCCTTTTCCTGCAGCACTCCGGATGATGGTTCATCTTTATTTACCCTGATCAAAAATTTCAGCGGCGTTTTAATATCATGGGTAATGGCAGCCAGCAAACGCTTATGCATAAAACTTTGCTTACGGAGCTGCTCATCCGAATCCTGGAGTATGGTCATTGTTTCCTCCAGCTCCCGGGTACGGCTCATTACCTTTAATTCCAGCTGCCTGTTCTTTTCCCGGATACGCCGGATGCGTATCTTGTAAAACAACACTACCAGGCAGATTAAAGCGAGCAATACAGCCAGTCTGAACCATCCTTCTTCGTAAAATGCTTTCTGCACACGAATAGCAATCACCTTCTCCGTATATTGATCTCTTCCAAATCCCTTCAGCTTCCTGATGCGGACACGGTAATCGCCCGATGGTAAAGATGAAAACGTGATTGTTCTGTCGCTGCTCACAGGTAGCCATATTTGCTCTTCCGGCTTTTCTCCTGTTTCCAGGGAATAATAAAACTGCAGGTTCCTGGGGTCGCCAAAATAGGGAGAGCTGATATGAAACCGGAAGCTTTGGAAATTATTGGGCAGGTTAAATTGTGCGGAGGCGGCGGTTGGTTTCAGGTTATGTTCCACCCAGTCTATATAAATGCCTTTATCCGGCATTTCCATCCGGATAGCAGACGGTGTAAACTGCACCAATCCATCCAGCGATGGCAGGGAAATATCTCCATCCTCATATTCTATGGAGCAGGGCTCGCAGCCGCCATTGAACTCGTTCGTGTTAAAGCCCTGGTCTTTCCCAAAGTAATAATAATATAAATCCCGTTGTCTTCCCTCTGCAAAATCAATGGCATCCTGCCGCCTGATCCGGAATAATCCCTTGTTGGTAGTGAGCCAGAAATAACCCTGGTCATCTTCTGTAATACAATGGGTGGTAGCCATATACCGCTGCCGGTCCTGCGGCAGCGCCGCCAACCGTTCGTTGTGGTAAAGAAAAACGCCCCGGTCATAAGTGGTGATCCAAACTTCCCCGTGTGTGGGAATATAGATGCTTCTTACATTTCCCTGTTCCAGCCCTTTGATCGTATCAGTACGCCCCGAAGGCAAATGTACCCGGTACAGTCCCTTACTGGTACCTACCCATAAAACTCCCGGCTTCCCTTCTTTAATATAGGTTACATCGCTAACGGCGGCGGGGAGCGACTGTAATGCCAGGCGGGGGTTAGCTGTTTTTATATAATAAAGCCCCGGATATTTCCCGCCCACCCATAAGTTTCCTCCCTGGTCCGCGTATACCTGGCCAATGAGAAACGGCAATTCAACTTTGCGCAATACCTGCCTGAAGTCCGGTGATACGGTAACTAATGCAACTCCATCCCTTCCCCAGTATCTTCCCTGTTTATCCCGGGCCAGTGTATATTTTTCCAGCGTGCTTTCCTTATTGAACGACAACGGCAGCCAGCTGAATTTCCCTTTCTGGTTAAACATAAGCCCGGCAGCTGTTACCACGGCGTTCCCGGGAAAGGGAGCCTGGGCATAAAATACTTCTGCTCCCGGAATATCAGTTTTACGCACAGTAAATTGTTGCCTGGTTCCGATATATAAGCCCTTTGTGGAGCTACCGAGGAAAACGCGGCTGTTAGGCTGATCATAGTAGATCGTCTTAATATAGCTCTGGCGAAAATTGAAATCCTGCATCACTACCGAACTGCGTATCCCAACGCCCCTTTCTATCTGCAGCTGATAGCAGTTGCTA
>NZ_DATMTE010000176.1:0-2302 GCF_035564935.1 Chitinophaga sp.
CAAATTTAAATTATAAATTCATTTTCCCACACTTCTTCGTAATTTGTAATATCCCAAATTCCTGATGCATGAAAATTTCCCTGATACTGTTACTGGCGCTTTCCTTTGCGGGATGCGTACAACCAGGTAGTAAGATCAGCCTGGCTAATTCAAATACCCTTGTAGTGAAAGACCTCTTTGATGCTTTTAACCGGCACGACTGGAAAAAGCTGGCAGCCTGCTATAAAGATACCGCCACCTTCCTCGACCCTTCTTTCGGACCTGAACCGGTATTACGTACACGGGAACAAACTGCGCAAAAATACCGGGAGCTGCAGCAGCAGTTTCCCGATATACAGGATGAAGTGCAGAATGTTTATGCGGATAAAAATCATGTTACCGTGCAATTCATTTCCTCTGCCACCGGGCTGGATGGCAAAAAGTGGCGCCTGCCCATCTGTACGGTGTTCACCATTGATGATGGCAAAATTGAACGGGACGACACCTACTATGATAACAGCCACTGATCATCTTTTCAGTAACCCTCCGTTTTGCAGGGCATCAGACACCTGCGTGGCAAAGGCTTTGGCAAATGATTCCAGACTATTGGGGTTGTAGGTTTCCGACTGACCGGACCATACCAGTTTTCCATCCTGCTTCAGGTCGTACAGGTTGCTTTCCAGGAAATATCTTTTATCGGTGGTATAATACCCCGGGGAATACACCGATCCGTACATGTAACCGTAATATCCCCAGAAACGGCCGTACCAGCCGTATGCAGGATATGGAGCATAAGATACGCTGCCGGGCACATACCTGGTTTGGGATTCCTTATTCACCAGTGAAGTAGTTAACACCGCTGTATAACCTGCATCGATGATCTTTTGCGTAGCAGCGCTTTTATCCTGGTCGCTTACCGGGTTAAATTTAGGAGGAAACAGGTCCAGCCCCTTACCGGCGGTAATACCGCGTTTTTGTAATGCCGCCGCCATCTGGGTTTCCACCATCTGCTGCGCCCCTACATTTGAAGTAAGAGAGGCCACCAGTATGTTATGATAGCCTTCTGCAGGAGCTTCGGGCGCTTTCCAGGCACCGGTCATATGAACGGTGGTACCGCATGCACCCGCTAAAATCAACATGCCCGCCAGCATGGATCTGATGATTGCTTTCATAAAATTTGTTTTAATGCGCCTACCGGCTGCATTAGAACAACAAGATGTATTCCGGAAATGTTTATTGATGAGCCCAATATTCGCATCCTTAAAGGGTTTCAGGAAACCCCAGTGCGTTCCGCACAGGCCACCCTGTAAAACTCATAGCCTTTTTCAGACCGGCCGGGTAAATAGTGTTTGCGGTATTCGCTGGCGCCAAGGTCTTCCAGTAATTGAAAGTTGTACCGGCGCAGGTAAGCAGGCAATGCTGAGGGCTCAAAACCAAACGTCCACTTTTCTTCCAGGCTGGCCACATCCCGGAGCAGTTTCTCTCCGCCATAAAATGAGGAAGGATTGTCCAGCACCTCCTGGTGTACATAGGTAAATATCACCCGGGAACCGGGTTCAAAGCGTTGCAGAAATGAAAAGGTACTGTCGATGGCTTCTTTGTTCAGGTAGTTGGTAACGCCCTCCCAGATAATGGCGGTGGGCATGGTAAAATCAAAGTTATTCAGTGCGCTCAGCTGATCAAGGCTCTGGCGGTTAAAATCTATCTGGTAATAATATACTTTGGCAGGCAGTTTATGTGCACGTAATTTCGACAATTTGTAAGCCGCTGTATTGGGATGATCTATTTCCACCACTTTCAGCTGCCGGAGAAAAGGCAGGCGCAGTCCCCGTGTATCAAAACCGGCGCCGAGAATATACACCTGCTGCGCTCCTTTATCAACCGCCTGCAATAACAGGTCGTCGATATATTTTGTGCGCGCTATACCGGAAGATAAGGCACCGGGAATCTTTTTCCGGATGATCCATTCCGCGAGCGGCCGCCACCCTGGTATACGGCAAAGCCATACGCCCAGTTTCAACCTGTTGTCAAGGAACCATGATGCAAATTTATCGGTGAACAAACGCCGGTCCCTGGAGCGGGTTGTTTCCAGCGCACGGAATAAGGCCATATATTGGGCGGTTCTACTCGTGACGTCCTCTTTCATGGATGTTATTTTATAAACTGCCCCTTTAATTTAATCAAAAAAAGTGAATCATTGGCAGCTGCTCCCTCCTGGCCTGCCGGTTACCGGGAAAAGCAGGGGGATAATTTTTGCGATTATTTCAAAAAAATACCTATTTTTAAAAAATATTCTAAATCGTATCACCAAAATGAGTCAGCC
>NZ_DATMTE010000177.1:0-7000 GCF_035564935.1 Chitinophaga sp.
CTGATAGCTGCGGCAGTTGGTGTTGCAATAACACTGGCAGGCCAGCACACTTTTGCACAGGGAATAGACAGTACCGCCAAAAAAGTAGGACATAAAACCGCTTCCATTGCCGTTAAAGGGGCCTCCGCCGTTACGGACAAAATTTATAAAGGCAAGGAAGGACCAGGCGGAGAGACCGTTTACATCGATAAAAAAGACAGGAAATATATTGTAGACGAAAAAGGCAAGAAGGTATACCTGAAGAAGTCGCAGATACATGATAAGAAGAAAGACTAGATCTACACTGCCATAAAGTAAGCCGGCCAGGGAAACCTACCGGCTTTTTGCTGCCTGTAAATTTTATAAACATCCGCTTATGCAACTGAAACCAGGCACCTGTTATAAGGTTAATACCAAAAACATTGCGGCATTACAGCAATTCGGCGAGTATCAATTCGTAGTAGCGGTGATCCATGCGAACGATACCTCCGACAGCGTTGTTTTTGAGCTTAAAAAACTTCTCGGCCATTACAGCACCGAACAGGAAATAGCTACCCGCCAGGCGGTGGAAACACATGCCGACGGATTTTCACTGGAAGATATTACCGGGCAGCAGCTAAACCTGCTGCAATTTGAAAAGGAAAGCGCTTTTATAAAATGGATCAACGAAGGCATTGCCACTCCTTACGATTGCAACGCATAAACAGCTATTCGTAACGCAATGCCTCAATAGGATCCAGCCTGGACGCCGACTGCGCAGGATAATAGCCAAAGAACACCCCCGTAAAGGCGCACACCACAAAAGAGAGCACAATAGAAGACTCCGACACCAGGGTAGGCCATCCCAGCGTAAGGGTAATTACTTTGGCAGATGTAATTCCCAGCACCACTCCTATGAGGCCACCGGTAACACTGATGATAATGGCCTCCACCAGGAACTGCAGTAAAATGTCGATACCCCGTGCACCGATAGACATGCGTAACCCTATTTCCCTGGTACGTTCTGTAACAGAAACATACATGATATTCATAATACCGATACCGCCAATCACCAGCGAAATACCGGCAATAGCCGTTAAGAGGATAGTGAGCAGGCTGGTGGTGGAACTCAGTGTTTTTATCAGTTCCTCCATGGTTCTCACCTGGAAATTATTCTCATCGGTGGGCCGCAAACGATGCGTTGCCCTGAGGATATCTATAATTTCATTGGTGGCCTGGTCTGAAGCGCCTTCACTTATAGCGGACGCATAAATACTCTGGAAATAAATAGTAGCCAGGATACGCTTCTGCACCGTGGTATAGGGCGTAAGGATAATATCGTCCTGGTCCTGCCCGAAAGAGCTTTGTCCTTTTGGCGCCAGCGTGCCTATCACCTGCAGCGGGATGGATCCAAGGCGGATCACCTTTCCCACCGGGCTTTCCCCGCTTGGAAACAGGTTATTGATCACGGTTTGCCCCAATACGCATACTTTGGCGGCTGTAGCCACATCGGCATCCGAAAAACTGATGCCTTCATTTATAGTAAGCTTTCGTATATCGAAGTAAGAAGGCGCTACTCCCTGCAGGGAAGTGGGCCAGTTCAACGCCCCGTAAATAGCCTGTCCTTTGGTGGATGCTACCGGCGATACCGCGCTTACATACTCCGCATTTTTTTGTATAGCCAGTACATCTGCAATGGTGAGCGACTGGAAGCTTTCTCCTCCGATCCGCACACCACCGGCCACATTACTGCTGGGCAAAATGGTGATCATATTGGATCCCATGCTGCTCAGCTGCGTCTGGATGCTTTCCTTGGAGCCCTGCCCTATGGCCACCATCGCAATAACAGCGGCCACACCAATGATGATGCCCAACATGGTCAGGAATGCCCGCAACTTATTGCGTTGCAATGCCTTTAACGCTATCATTATGAGATTGACTGCACTCATGCTTTCGGTTAATTAGTAGTCTTCGGCCGGAGGCAACGCTGCCAGCGCTTCCTTTGCCGAGCGTACGTTCTCATTTTTACTATCCTTCACCACTTTTCCGTCCCGCAGCATCACTGTTCTGCTGCTGAAGGCGGCTATATCCGGTTCGTGCGTAACAAACACGATTGTTTTTCCTTCCTGGTTCAGGTCCTGCATCAGGGCCATAATTTCATAGGAAGTACGGGTATCCAGGTTACCGGTAGCTTCATCTGCCAGGATCATTACCGGCTGGTTTACCAGCGCCCTTGCAATGGCCACCCTTTGTTGCTGCCCCCCGGAAAGCTGGCTGGGTGTATGATCTTCCCTATCTGCCAGCCTCACCGCCTCCAACGCGTTCATGGCCCTGCTTCGCCGCTCCTGCACGGATAGTTCCGGGTTATAAAACAACGGCAACTCCACATTTTCCAACGCAGAGGTACGGGGTAACAGGTTATATGCCTGGAACACAAATCCAATTTTATGGTTCCGTAAACGGGCCAGCTCATTCCTCGACAGGTTGCTTACATTTACCCCATCCAGCAGGTAACTGCCTGAGGTAGGCTTATCGAGGCAACCAAGAATATTAAGCAGCGTGGTTTTCCCCGAACCGCTGCTTCCCATAATAGTCACGAACTCGCCGGAAAATACATCAAAAGACACCCCTTTCAGTGCGCGTACTGTTTCCGTGCCCATCACAAATTCACGCTTGATTTGCTGCAGTTCCAATATTTTGCCGTTGCTCATCGTCTACGCCCTCCCATTTTTGGTAAAAACGGACTGCCGGTGCCGCCTGCTCCTGCCACAGCGCCGCCCGCACTGATGCCTGTTATCACCACATCATTTTCATTTAACCCCGAAAGCACTTCAATATGGGTGTTGTCGTTCAGTCCTGTTCTGATATGACGCTGCACCAATGTATCGCCACGCAGCAGCCATACATAATTGGAGGAACCAATACGGGTGGTGCTTTTGAATTTACCGCCTGTTGTATCCTTTGTTTGGGCGGCACCACGGGTTCTTCTCACGGCGCTTTGTATTACATAATCTTTCAGCTGCACAGAATCAGGAATAAACTTCAGCGCCTTAACCGGCAGTAGCAATGCCGTATCTTTTTCTGCTGTATAAATAGTAACATTAGCGGTCATCCCCGGCTTCAGCTTCATGTTATCATTGGGGGCATTGATAATGGTGTTATAGGTAACCACATTCGAAGAAACGGAAGGCTGCAGCCTGATTTCCTGGACCCGGCCGGAAAACACATCCTCCAGGTAGGCATCTACGGTAAAGGTTACACGAAGTGAATCCTTTACATTTCCAATATCAGCTTCATCCACGCTGGCTTCTACCTGCATCTTGGTAATATCTTTTGCGATCACAAACAAGGTAGGTGTATTAAAGCTGGCGGCCACTGTTTGTCCTATGCTTACATTCCTGTTCAGCACCACACCATCAATGGGTGAATGTATTTCTGTAAATGAGAAGTTCTTCAACGCTGAATTTAGCTGGGCTGTCACGGCGGCTACATTTGCTTTGGCCTGCCCAATCTGATTGTAAGCAATATCATAGTCGGCCTTGCTGATAGCGCCTGTTTTATACAACAGTTCCTGCCGCTGGAAATTATTTTTCTGGTATTCCAGGTTGGTTTGCGCCACCTGTACGTTAGCCCGCAGCTGATCTACCTGTGCCTGGAAAAGATCCTTGTCCAGCTCCGCCAGCAACTGCCCTTTTTTCACCTTCGTGTTAAAATCTACATACAGGTATTTGATGGAGCCTGACACCTGCGTACCAACGGCAACGGTATCTACCGGCTGTATAGTACCGGTGGCCGTTACAGTAGTGGCGATGTGTCCATACTCCGGTTTGGCGATATCAAACCTTACCGGTTCTTTTTTCTTCCGGATGAAGAAAAACCAGATCGCCGCCAGCAGCAGTACGATCACCACCGTTACGATAACACCTTTATATTTTCTCATACCTCATTTACATTTATAGTTTTACCGGTACGCCCCTGTAAAAGTCATATATCCTGATGTTCAGGGCAGCATTGTATTTTGCCTGTATATAAGATTGTAGTGCCTGTATATATAAATTCTTCTGCTGAAGAAAAACCACCACATTGGCGGCTCCTACTTTCAGTTGCTCACTGGCAATTCTGTAGCCTTCCTGCGAATACTTCAGTTGCTCCACCGCAGCATCGTACTGCGATTGTGCATTGAGCACATTGATGTAAGCCTGTTCGATAGTTTGTGTAAGATTGGTTTTTGTATCCTTCAGGTTCAGTTTGGACTGATCTACTTCTATTTTTGCTTTTTCCACATTGGTTTTCACGACCCGCCGGGTGAAAATGGGAACAGACAAAGTAATTCCTATCTGCTGGTAAAAATTATCATCCATCTGCTTAAAATAAGTACTGCCGGCGCCCCCGCTAACGTAAGAAGATCCCAATGCGCCCCCGGCAGTAAGCGTAGGCAGGTACCCGGCCTTTGCCTTTGCCAGGTCGAGGCCGGACACTTCTATACCCAGTTCACTGCTTTTAATTTCCGGCCTGTTGGCCAGTGCGGAATCCTGCGCTTCCTGCAAGGCATACAAGCGATCATTGCTGATCAATGTATCGGGTTCCTGTATTTCAAAATTGTAACTGCTGGGCAGCTGCAACAGTTGTTTCAGTACCAGCTTGTTCTGGCGGTGCTGATTTTCGGCATTCACCAGCGTGTAGCGGTCGTTGGCCAGCTGCGCCTGTAACTGCACTAATCCTATTAATGCCATACTGCCCACATCATATTGCTGCTGCCCCTGCTTTACCTGCGCTTCTGAAGTGGCTACCACGTCCTGCACATATACAATATTTTCTTTTGCCAGTAAAATGTTCAGGTAAGCCTGGGTGATCAACACGGTGATATCATTGATTTGTGTGGCAATGTTCAGGCTGGCCATCTGCGTAAGCAGGTTCTTTTGTTTAATATCGTTATTAAGATATCCGCCCTGGAAAAGGGTAACATTTGAGTTAACGCCGTAATTACCGGTGGTATTTACCCGGTAAGAGGAGTTGCCGGCCGCAGTGATTGATTTACCACCATTAAGATCCTGTGAAGCGGTACCGGTAAGGTTAGGCAGCTTTGCTGCGCGCGACAGCAGCAGGTCCTGTTCACTGCTCATCCTGCTCAGTCGAAGGCTGTTCAGCTGGATATTGTTTTTCAGCGCATAATCGAAGCATTGCTGCAGCGTCCATTGTGCAGGAAGATCCTGCAAAGTGCTGTCCTGGGCGTAGAGCCGGGACTTTACTGACAACAAAAAAATGAAAAGGAATACTAATCTTCCGGGCTGTCTGAAAAACATCATCGTATAATCATTGATGTTAGTAAAGGCTACAACTGGAATAAGGGGCCAAATGCTAATACAATATACTCAATTATTCATCTTCCAACATCAGCGGCGCCCCCTGTTCTTCTTTTTTCGTTCCCTTGTAAGAGTTATATTTTCTGTGTTTATCCGCGGCTGTATGCGATTTGCACATGGATACCCCGGCTTGCGTTAAGTACTGTTAATTATTGTTAACGTCCTCTTATCCGATGGATTCCATTCGCCGTTTGTAACAACGAAAAACGGATCTACAGAAAGATAATAACGGATAAGTCGTCCGTTTGTTCTCTCCATAGATCCGTAAATTACCATCTCCGTTCTATTGGTTGCTTAGTCCTGTTCTTTCAGCGCCTTATATAGCATTTTTAAAAGTAGCGTTCGACCTGCCGGTGCCCTGTGGCGGGCCCTGCTGCCAGTTCTCGTCGTAGTATACAAAAAAGGCCATCCAGATGGTACGGGACCATCGCATCAGCAGGGGCTGTAATATTACCAGCAGCAGGGCGTTCGCTCCCAGCCACCAGAAGATCCGGTTATCATAAATGGAGAAGCCGATGAGCAGCCACCAGGCGATAAGACTGGCCACGCATACTGCCAGTGACAGCGCATAACTAACATAGCCGGTGCCGTAGTAAAACCCTACCTCTACTTCCACGGGCTGGCCGCATACCGGGCATGTGTCGGGCATCTTTAGGCAGTTTTTCAGGTCGTAGGGATTTTTGGTGGTATAGATAGAACCCCGTCTGCAACGGGCGCACCTGTTCCCCAGCAGGCTTTTCAGCAGGCTGGGTTTTACATTATTTTTATCTGCACACATAAAATGAAAGATTTATCAGGAGATATGCTTCCGGAACTCCTCCGGTGTTGTTCCTGCGTATTTTTTAAAAAACTTGGTGAAGTAAGAATTGTCTGCAAAACTGAGCTGGTAGGCAATGGTGGCTATACTCATATCTGCATTGATCAATAGCCGCTTCGCTTCCAGCAGTACGCGGTCGCGGATAATTTCCCCGGCCGATTTTCCCAGCATATGCCGGCAAAAAGCATTGAGGTAATTAGGTGTTACATACAACAGGGAAGCATATTCTTTTGGCAACCGCAGCTGCATATAGTGTTGTTCTACCAGTTTGCGGAAGTTGCGCAATAATACGAAGTTGTGAGGCGGCTCCTGCTTTGCGGCGCCCTGCCTGCTGGCGCGGCTCACCTCTATAAACATTCCCAGCACATGCAGCCGCAGCATATCCTGGCTGTAAGGCTGTTCCCCTTTTATTTCTTTAAGCATCGCTTCAAACTGTGCTGTAACCGCCGGGACGGCGGCTTTGGGAAGTTGTACCACTCCCTCTGCGCTCACCCCGCTGAAAAAAGGAAACCGTTCCACGTAATCTGCGTCCTGCAGGAACGCATTAAAAAACCCGGCAGATACATTCATCACGTAACCTTCTATCCCGCCGGAAAAAAACCAGCTGTGTACCTGCCCGGGTATCATAAAGTATAATTGTCCTGGTTTAACAGGAAACTTTTCAAAATCGATGGTATGACTTCCGCCTCCCGCAGTAAAAAACGCCAGGTGATAAAACGAATGCCGGTGAGGGAAGTGAATGTCCCGGTGAGCCGCCAGGTAATCAGAAAACCTGGCTACCAAAATATCTTCCGATGCCGGTTTTCCCATCGCCAGGGAACAGATATCGTATGTTGGAATAAGCGCCTTTGACATGATGCGA
>NZ_DATMTE010000178.1:0-8649 GCF_035564935.1 Chitinophaga sp.
GGTACCCTTGTAATGGGCTACGGACTTATACTTATCGAAGGGAAAAAGGCCAGGCTCCTGGAGATGAGTGTACTGAAACTCTCCAAACTCAAAGATCACTACGAAAGACTACAACTGATTCATTGCAGGGTGCAGGAGTTGATCCAACAGCATAAACCAAGCAGTTTTGCCATTGAAGCGCCCTTTTTTGGTAAGAACGTGCAAAGTATGCTAAAACTGGGCCGCGCCCAGGGTGTGGCTATTGCGGCGGCCATCCAGGCTGGCCTTGAGGTCACCGAATATTCCCCGAAAAAAGTAAAACAATCTGTTACAGGTAATGGTAATGCAGATAAGGAACAGGTTTGGCTGATGCTGCAACGGATCCTCAGCATCTCAGAACGTCCTGATTACCTTGATGCTACAGATGCCCTCGCAGTGGCAGTATGCCACTTTTACCAGGAAAGTAATCCGCTTGCAGGAATCACCAAGGCAAAAGGCTGGGATAAATTCCTTCAGCAGCACCCTGAAAGGATTTCAAGGTAAAAAACACCCGGCTAAAAGGTTATTTCATAAATCCGTAAATTGTAGTTACTTTGGTTGAAATTCAAAACCCAGTTAAAAGCTAACGGCCATGCGCCCGGATAACAGCTTAACTATGAAAAGTGACCATCATTTGTTATACAGGAATTGTATAACAAGCTTTTTTATATTAATCAGCATCAGGCAAATATGAAAGCAAGAATCCTATTGGTGGAAGATGATCAAAATATTGGTGCGGTTACGAAGAAACGATTGGAAGAAGCGGGCTATGATGTAGTGCACAGTATAGACGGCCAGGCAGCCTGGGAACAATTCCAGTTACGCTCATTCGATATTTGTTTGCTCGACGTGGTAATGCCCAAAAAAGACGGCCTACAACTGGCGCAGCAGATCCGCGAACTCAATGACCATGTTCCTATATTATTCCTCACTTCTAAAAATGAAAAAGAAGACAGAATAGCCGGACTCCGAACCGGTGCAGATGATTATATCAGTAAACCCTTCAGTATGCAGGAACTGATCCTGCGCATAGAAGTTTTCCTGAAACGCACCATGAGCCGCGGGAAAGATAAGTCGAACCTGTATATAATAGGACAACTGACCTTTGACTATGAAGACCTCCGCCTCTATACTTCCAATGGTGATATATCCATCTCTTTAACACAAAAAGAAGCAGACCTGCTGAAATATTTCTGTAATAATCCCAATAAAACGCTAAAAAGAGAAGACATCCTTTCCAATGTATGGGGGAAAGACGATTATTTCCTCGGACGCAGTATGGATGTATTCATTACCAAACTGCGGAAACATTTCAAATCAGATCCGCAAATCAAGCTGGAAACCGTACACGGTGTGGGATTCCGCTTTAACATCCCTTCAAAATAACCATTACATTGCAGCGATAATCTGCGCCTGTATTGCCTTAAATTCTTCTACAGACAGCTTCAGCTTACTGCGGGAAAAATTCATATCATCTGCCGAATTGATCGGGATCAGGTGCATATGTGCATGAGGCACTTCCAGTCCTACCACACTAACGCCTATACGATTACAGGGGATCACTTTTTCTATGGCCTGTGCAATGGGCTTGGCAAACAATAACCACTCCTGCAACAGGCTGTCGGCTACATCAAAAAATTTATCCGTTTCAGTTTTAGGTATCACCAGGGTATGCCCTTGTACCAGCGGAAAAATATCCAGGAAAGCATAAAAATGTTCATTCTCTGCAATCTTATAGCTGGGAATTTCCCCTTTGATAATTTTCGTGAAGATGGTCATAGTATGTAATTCTTAGTAACATGATAAAAAGAAACAGGGGCTGCAAATGAATGCAACCCCTGCAAATATCATGAAAAAGTAGGCTTATGCAGTTATATTATCAATCTTAAATTTAATCTGTCCGTTTGGCGCCTGTACTTCCGCCACTTCACCTACATGCTTACCCAACAGGCCTTTACCTATCGGTGAAGTCACCGAAATTTTGCCCGCCTTCAGATCTGCTTCCGTTTCGGAAACAATCTGGTAGGTGAATGTCTTTTTATTAGCTACATTGGTGATGGTTACCTTACAAAGGATAGACACTTTTGAAGTATCAATTGTATCTGCACTCACTATCCGGGAAATAGCAATAGCATTTTCCAGTGTGGCAATTTTTGCTTCATGCAAACCCTGCGCTTCTTTGGCGGCATCATATTCGGCATTTTCCTTTAAGTCACCCTTCTCCCTGGCTTCTGAAATAGCACGCGCAATCTCTGCCCTTCCCTTTGTTTTAAGTAAGGTCAGCTCATTCATCATTTGATCAAGGGTTTCTTTCGTAACGTAATTTATGCCAGACATAACCTGTTGTGTTTTTTTGGTTATAAGAAAAAAAAATCAACGCCTCCATTTGCACAGAAGCGTTGTTTACTGGTATTATTGCAAATATAATGAAATTTGTATAAAGAAAAAACCCCCTTATTTCGGATATAAATAAATTGAAAATCAATCATTTATGTCCGAAAAGCAACCTGTAGGGCCAGGTTTAAAGAATATTCAGTTTCTCCAGTACAATACGGGCCATTTTGATGCTTGCCTGATGGGAATACCCTGCAATATGCGGAGTTACCACTACATTATCAGCTTTCAGCAACCAGGCCAGTTGTTCTTTTTCTTCTTCGTTATAAGTAGCTAGTTTTTCATTTTCCAGTACGTCCAGACAGGCGCCTGCCAGTACCCCATTACTGAGTGCGGCAATCAGGTCGCGGTTATTCACCAGCTTGCCCCTTGCTACATTCATAAACCACACCGGCCGGGCAAAGGAAGCAAAAAAAGCCGAATTGCCCAGGTATTTTGTTTCAGCGGTAAGTGGCAAATGCAGGCTCACTACATCTGCTTCCCGGAATATCTCCTCCATGGTAGACTCTTTCACGGCTGCTGTACCAAAACCCGTTTTATATTTATCATATGCCAGGATGTTAACGTCGAAGCCCTGCAATTTATGCGCGAAAGTACTGCCTGTATTACCATAGCCGATGATCGCCACCGTTTTACCGTTCAGCTCATATCCCCTGTTCCCGTCGCGCTCCCAGATCCCCTTCCGGAGCTCCAGGCTGCTTTTCAGCACATTATTCAACAGGCACAACAACATGCCAACGGCCTGTTCGCCAACTGCATCGCGGTTACCTTCAGGGCTACTCACACAATGAATCCCTTTACTTTCTGCATAAGGCACATCTATCAATTCCATTCCGGAGCCTAAACGGCCAATCCACTGGAGCTGCCGGGCCTGGTCGATCATGTTTTTATCTACATGGATACGGGTGGTAACAATCAGCCCGGTACATTCACCGATTTCACGGTATACTTCATCATATGTAACAGCCGGCAGGTAGGTTACTTCATACCCTTTGTTTTCCAGCTGTTCAATTAAATACGGATGTGTTTTCGCTGTAACTAATACTTTTCTGCTCATATCATCTTATGGGATAATGCTGCAAAATCGGCCACACTCAGCTCTTCTGCCCTTTTTGTAAAGATGGGATCCTGTGCCAGCAGTTCCTTGTCGAACATCGTTTTCAGCGGATTACGCAATTGCTTGCGCCGCTGGCCGAAAGCCGTTTTCACCAGTACAAAAAATTTGCGCTCAGAGGCAATGTCTGCCGGTTGTTCCAGCCGGGTCAGGCGGATCACGGCAGATTTTACTTTTGGCGGCGGATTGAAGCAGTTTTCATGTACTTCAAACAAATATTCAATCTTGTAATATGCCTGTAACAATACGCTCAGGATGCCATATTCCTTGTTCCCATGAGGAGCGGCAATACGTTGCGCCACTTCTTTCTGGAACATTCCCACTACTACATCTACCTGCTGGCGCCAATCGAGCACCTTAAACATGATCTGGGTGGAAATATTATAGGGGAAGTTGCCAATCAGGCGGAACGGGCCATCAAAAGGCAGGGCGGCATCCAGGATGCTTTCATTGATCAGCTTACCCCTGATGGCCGGGTAAGTTTTTTCCAGGAACTCCACCTTTTCCTTATCCAGTTCTATGGCTTTGAAACGGATACCAGGCAGCTGCAACAGGTACTTTGTGATGGCGCCCCCGCCGGGGCCCACCTCCAGCACTTGCTGGCCGTCGATTACAGGTAACGACTCCACAATCTTCCTTGAGATGTTCTCATCTGTCAGGAAGTGCTGGCCGAGTGATTTTTTTAGTGTATACATTGTGAAGCGCAAAGATAAAGCATTATTAGCTTTTAGCCCCTTCCTTTTAGCTTTTGAGGAGGCTGCCGGCTAAAAGCTGAAAGCTAACCGCTAAATACTTTATATTTGCCATTCATTGAGGCAATTCAGCATGAGTACTACCCAGATCAACAAGCCGGTAATCGGTATCACCATCGGTGACATCAACAGCATAGGCGCCGAAATTATCATCAAAACCTTTATGGACACGCGTATGATGGAATTTTGTACGCCGGTGATCTTTGCGTCTAACAAAACCATCAACTTTTACCGGAAGCTGATGAATGAAAACAATTTTAACTATCAGAGCATCAAAGACTTTACCCGCCTTAATCATAAGCAGGTGAATGTGTATAATTGCTGGGAAGAGGAAGTACAGATCACCCCGGGAGTACTGAATGAAACCGGCGGCAAATACGCTGCACGGGCTCTGGAAGCAGCGATCAACTGTTTAAAGGACGGATATATTTCCGGCCTGGTAACAGCCCCTATTCATAAAAACAATATTCAAAGCGGCACTTTTAACTATACCGGTCATACTCCTTACCTGAGAGACTCTTTCAATGCAAAAGATGTACTCATGTTCATGACCGCTGATAACATGCGCGTGGGATTGCTCACGGAACATGTGCCCCTGGCAGATGTAGCGAAATATGTGACCAAAGAAAACATCCTGGGCAAACTGCACCTGATGAGAGATAGCCTGGTAAAGGACTTCGGTATAGATCAGCCACGGATTGCCGTGTTAGGGCTCAACCCCCACGCCGGTGACGAAGGACTGATAGGCCGGGAAGAAATTGATCATATTATCCCTGCCATCCGGCACGCCAAAGGCAACGGGATCCTCTGTTTCGGGCCGTACAGCGCCGATGCCTTCTTTGCACGGGAAATGTTCCGGCAGTTTGATGGCGTACTGGCTATGTACCACGACCAGGGGCTCATTCCATTTAAATCACTGGCAAGCGGCAATGGTATTAATTATACAGCCGGACTCGGTATTGTACGTACTTCACCCGATCATGGCACCGCCTTCGATATTGCCGGTAAAAACCTGGCAGATCCTGATTCTTTCAGACAGGCCATTTTTACCTGCCTGGAAATACTGGAACAGCGGCAGCGTTATGCAGAAAACACCCGGAACCCGCTGAAGAAAACAGAACTGGCATCTGAATAGCCTCAGGGCTTACCTGCTTTCAGGTAGGATTGAATGGATGTAACATAATTCCCGAAGGCTTTCCGGCCTGTGGATGTTATTTTGCAGATGGTTTGCGGGTAATTGTCTTTAAACTGTTTCACCACGGAAATATATTCCGCATCGCGTAATTTATTAATCTGTACGCTCAGGTTACCTGCAGTAGCATTTGTTTTTTCTTTCAGCAATGTAAATTCTGCTTCTTCTTCACTGATCAACACGGACATAATAGCCAGCCTCAACTGTGAATGTAATACCGGGTCCAGATCTTTAAAGTCCATGAGCTTAATTTTCTTATACAGTTATTTTGATATTTAGCTATTTTGCCTCCATGATAAATACCAGGAAAACAAAATAACTAAATATCCGGTAATATGCTATTCAACTATTTCTGACTTTGTTCCAGCAGCCTGCGGGTATATGGTTCTCCCCAATGTGGCGCTATGCCGCTTTCCGGCTTGAATGCCGCGAATTTTTCCAGTGCCTGCTCCAGTGTTGTTTTCGCTTTTGATTTGCTTCCACCCCATTGTTCAGGTGTAAATAATAATGATTGTCCCTGTAACATATAAATCCGCGGGTTCTCCGGGTTCAATCCTTTTGCCTGTTCCAGCAGGGCAGCAGCTTCTGGTCCAAACTTCATACCCCGTGTCATAGGATCCACTGTTAACCGGGCGGTAGCTACCAGTGAGCGGATACACGCAATTTCAGAATTTTTTGGGCTCAGCGCTTCCGCTTTATCCAGGTTACTTTCCGCCTTATCTGCCAGTGGATCTATCTGGCTTTTGTCTTTCAATGTAAACGCCTGCATTACCTGCATATAGGCAGCATAATAGTAAGGCAGCCACTGGCTTTTTTCCGCATCGGCAATGCGTTCAAAAGTATTGGCTTTTTGTTGCAGTGCTTCCTGGGTAAAAGTGCTGCTGCTGTCCAGGTCCGACGTTTGCTTCGTCATCGCTTCTGTATACTGGGCGCTTTGCGCCATAGCAGCGGTAGCCAGGCTACCGGTAAATAAAAAAGCAAGAAAGAATCGTTTCATATTTATTGTGATTAGAGGTTATTAATAACATCCTGTCTTCTGTCTATTCCGAAATTCATGAACATACCCAGGTAAATAAATCTTGGTACGTTGGGTACCACTTCATCCCTGCGCAAACCATCAGAGGAATAATGATAGCCGAACACCTGTTTATTGCCCAGCACATTGCTTACAGACAAAACAAAAATGGTGAACGCTTTCCGGATACTGGTCAGATAACTGGCGCTTACGCCCAGGGAATTATAGGTCATTGTCCGGTCGGACATGAACTTATCCGTAGGCTGGTTCGGATTATAATAAGGACGGCCTGTTGCAAATGAATAGGTTAATCCCAGGTTGGTACTGAGTTTTGGCAAAAAATGTTTGTACACAATACTGGCGGTATGATTAGCAGCAAAGTCGGGCTGCACCCGGAACGGGTAATTCAGGTAGTCGCGTTTCGTATCCAGGTAAGAATAAGAGATCCAGTAATCTACGTTTTTAAAGGTTTTCCTGTCGCGCCAGAACAGCTCCACGCCCTGGGCGTATCCACTGCCGTTGTTGCTATACATTGGCGCTGTCTTTACCAGGTCTGCATACTTCTTATAAAACACTTCTGTACGGAAAGTATAGTCGGCCGCCACCCGCTGGTAACTGATGATGTAATGCGTGGCTTTCATATAGCCGAGGTTCCGGTCGAAGCGGATATATTGAGGTTCGGGCTTCTGGTAATAATCGCCGTAAGCCACCGAAAACTGGCTGAAGTTATTTACCTTATATGCCAGCGATACACGGGGGGCAAAGTTCATTTCCCCGAGAACAGAGCTGTATTCCGCGCGGCCGCCTACACGCCCAACGAAGCTGGGTGTAAAGTAAATATCCCCTTCTGCAAAGGCAGCTGTGTAATTATCTGTAAAGTTAGTTTTGTTGCCGTTAAAAGCGGATCTCTCTTCTGCATACTGGTATTCACCACCGAAGCGCAATACGGAGAAGCGGCCAAGGTTTTTATAAAACATCAACCGGCTCTGGCTCAGGTTCGACTGTACTCTGATCAGCGAGGGCGCGGGATTTTTCAGCAGTGTATCTGCATCAATGTTATCTGTATTACTGCTGAAAGAAGCGCCGATATACAGGTGCCAGTCGTGGCCGATGTTTTCCCGGTAAGTAAGATTCGTATATACGTTATTGTTATGCAGCTTAAACGACTCTGTATAGCCCGGATATTCAAGACTGTTGGAGTTGAATCCCATTTTGGTCCAGTTCCCGTATCCGTAAAATTTGAGCATGCCTGTACGGGAGGTTTTGCGCCGGAAATTAACCGAGGTACCAATGATTTCCGGGCCAAGATTAGGCGCGTTCTTTGGCTTAACGATATTAAAGTAGGGTGAAAGATTCGTATAATCGGCTTCTATCCCGTAGGATGTTTTTTTATCTTTTGAGAGATTGTCCAGCCCTGCGTTCACACCTATTACAGATACGCCTACGGAGGAAGAAGAACGTTCAGGCAAATCGATGGATTCGAGGATCAGCGCAGACGAAAGCCCCTGCCCATATTGTGCGGAATAGCCTCCGCTGCTGAAGGTGGTTCCTTTAAACAGGAATGGCGAAAAGCGGCCACGGCCCGGGATATCCGGCAGGCTGCTGTAAAAAGGATTCCTCACCAGCATGCCATCAATGAGAGTTTGGGTTTCATAACCGGTACCACCCCGTACAAACAGCCCCTCGCGGTCGTTGGTTTGCTGGGCGCCCGGTAGTGTTTTAATGGCATTGGCAATATCGGCGCCGGCGCCGGCTGTGGTTACAATATCCAGCGGTTTCAATACTGTACCTTTCTTATCATCGCTGGCTTCAAAGCTACCTGCAGAAATGGTTACCACGCGTAAAGCATTTACCGCATTCTTCAGCACAATGTTCAGCTGCTCCCCTGCTGTAGTATTTATTTTCAGTTCAAGCGTCTGGTAACCGGTAAGGGAGGCAGACAATAGCTGGTCGCCAGTGGCCGTAGTAGTAAAAGAGAAAGAGCCGTCGGCCGCGGTGGTAGCACCGTCGTAAGCGCCCTTTAATGCGATGTTCACGCCGGGCAAGGGATGCTTTTTGCTGTCGGTTACCTTACCGCTGATCTTATTCTGTGCCAATGAGAATAAGGGCGCAAAAACGAGGAGACATAGATACCGGCTGATGTTATACATACGATGGGATTAAT
>NZ_DATMTE010000179.1:0-11719 GCF_035564935.1 Chitinophaga sp.
ATACTATCAACCAATTCGATTCCACTAATATGAAAAATGTATTGCTACAGTTTTTCAGCGGTGCCCTGCTGCTGATAACCCCGGCGTCTGTTGCCTCAGCGCAGGAACTATTGACTAATTACACGGCGGCATTGCCTGCCACGGATGCACTCGGCAGAAAACTCCCCACCTATGAGGAAGTTGGAAGTGAAAAAAAGGACAGGTTTGTGGGTATGTTTTACTGGACCTGGCACCAGGACCAGAGCAAAAATTTAAGGCCTCATAATACGACGGCTTTTATGCAGCAACACCCGGACGCGCTGTACGATTTCCATCACCCCGCCTGGCCCAAAAACATTATGAATTTCTGGAGCGAGCCACTCTTTGGCTATTATACCGGCCTGGATAAATGGGTGGTATGGAAACACGCAGAAATGCTGGCAGATGCCGGCGTGGATATGATCATGTTCGATTGCACCAATGGTGATATCGTATGGAAATCGGCCTACATGAAACTATGCGAAGTGTTTGCCGAAGCCAGGAAAAATGGTATCCGTACCCCCCAAATCGCCTTCATGATGGGGTTTGGCCCCAGCAACGATTCTAAAAGCGCCATCAGCCAGGTGTACAACGATCTTTACAAACCAGGCTTATACAAAGACCTCTGGTTTCAATGGAAGGGAAAGCCGCTCATCATGGCTTACCCGGATAATATAAGTGAAGAGATAAAAAACTTTTTCACTTTCCGCCCCGGGCAACCGGTATATAATAAGGGGCCTCAACGCAACGATCATTGGGGCTGGCTGGAAATATACCCGCAGCACGGCTTTGCAAAGAATCCGGATGGCAGTTTTGAGCAGATGACGGTAGGTGTATCTCAAAACTGGACCAAGGCCAACGGCCTGAACCCCATGAATGCCAAAGGCGCTTTTGGCAGAAGTTACACAGATAAAAATGGCCACGATACCCGGCCGGACGCCCACCAGTATGGATTAAACTTCCAGGAACAATGGGACTATGTGCTGAAACAAAATGTAGAACTGGCTTTTGTAACCGGGTGGAACGAATGGATCGCCGGCCGCTATGAAACCTGGTGCGGACAACCCAATGCCTTCCCCGACGAATTTGATACGGAGAACAGCCGCGACATAGAGCCGATGAAAGGCGGTCATAACGATAACTATTATTACCAGCTGGTAGCCAACATCCGCAGGTTCAAAGGCATGCCTGCCCCGGAGAAAATATCCCGCGAAAAAAATATCCTTATCGATGGCAAATTCAACGACTGGACGGATGTATTACCTCTCTATAAAGCGCACCGCGGAAGCACGCTGCACCGCGATGCAGACGGTTACCCGGGCACACATTATACCAATACCTCCGGCCGCAACGATATTGTAGCCGCCAAAGTGGCCCGCGACAGAAGATATGTATACTTCCTGGTGCAAACAGCAGATAAGCTGACTTCTCCCAACGACCCCGGCTGGATGAGATTATTTATTGATGCCGACCGCAGCAAACAATCCGGGTGGGAAGGATACGACTATGTGATCAACCGCAAATCCCCCGGCGCAAAAGCCACCCTGGAAAGGTCCCTGCACGGGTGGAACTGGGAAACAATTGCGGAGGTGGATTACCGTTATGCCGGCAACCAGCTGGAAATACGCATCCCAAGAGAACTATTACAGACTACCAGTAACCAGCTGGACTTTGAATTTAAATGGTCAGATAACATGCAGCAGGAAGGAGATATCATCGACTTCCTTATAAATGGAGATGTGGCGCCGGCAGGCCGTTTCAACTACCTTTTCAGAGAAGAATAACAATAGATCCACCATAACAGGCCTACTGAATCAAGTTTTTATCAATCCAAAATCACGTTAGAAGAAAAGTCTAAAAAGACCACGATATGAAAAAAAATTCTAACCGTCACAGGGCAACATTATGCTTGCTCCTGCTGGGAGTTTGCTGCTCCTTTGCTTCCCTTGCTCAGGACAAAATTAAAATTTCAGGTACCGTTGCAGATTCCTCCGGAGCCAATCCCCTACCCGGTGTTACTGTTAAAATACAGGGATCAGATAAAGGCACCCAGACAAACGGGGATGGACGCTTTACCATCGATGCCGCGGCCAATGCATCCCTGATCTTTAGTTACATGGGCTATAACCGGAAAGTGATTGCCGTAAACGGCAAAACAAGCATCTACGTAAGACTGGCGTCTTCCAATGAAAAATTAAATGAAGTAGTAGTGGTTGGTTACGGGCAACAGAAAAAGATCTCGGTGACCGGCGCCGTATCCTCCGTACAAACAAAAGACATCAGGCAGAGCTCCGCCGCCAGCCTGGCAAATGCGTTGGCCGGTCGCCTGCCGGGTCTTACCGCCATACAGTCGGGCGGCGGACAACCAGGGCGGGATGATGCCACCCTGTACCTGCGAGGCGCCGCCACTACCAACGGTACCGCTCCGCTTATACTGATCGACGGAGTGCCCCGCGATAATATCCGCACAATAGATCCCAATGAAGTAGCTTCCGTTACGGTTTTAAAAGACGCTTCTGCCACTGCCGTATTCGGAGTACGGGGGGCCAACGGCGTTATACTCATCACCACCAGGAGAGGACAGCCAGGTAAGACAGAATTGAACATCAGTGTGGATCAGAGTTACTCCTCCTTTACCAGGGAGCCGGAACGGCTACACTCCGTTGAGTACATGAAACTGCGGAATGAGGCAGCAAAAAATGATGGCATCGCCACACCGCCTTTCCCGCAGGAAATAATTGATAAATACATCAACCCGCTCGCAGGACTTGATCCCAAAGATCCTGACTATGCAAACAAAGCAAGGATCCGGAATTATATTTACCCGGATCACGACTACTACCGCGAATACATCTCCAGGTATTCCCCTCAGACAAGAGTGAATGTAAGTCTTAACGGCGGTACCGATAAAGTAGCCTATTTTGCCAATGCCACTTATCTTCACCAGGGAGGAAATCTTAAAACAGAGCCAAAATCACAATTGGGTTATGACCCCTCCACGAAACTGGATCGCTATAGCTTCAGATCTAATCTTGATTATAAAATAACGCCTTCCCTCAAAGCATTCTTAAATATCGGGACCTATATAGAACAGGTGAATATGCCTTCTGCAGGTTTATATCCCGGGAGTTCCACCGACTGGATGATAACAGACCTTATTTACCAGGCGCAGACCATTCTTCCTATTACCCCCGGCCCTACTACGATAGACGGCTTTGGCGTACCCACCGGGAAGATCGTAGACCCCGGTTATATGGACCGTTCCGCATTTGAGATCATGAACCGGTTTGGTTACAGGAATGAAGTCAGGTCCAACCTTAACAGCACACTTGGGCTGGAATGGGATCTGGGCAAAACGGTGACCAAAGGGCTCAGTCTTAAAGGAATGATCTCCTACGACTCCAAAGCAACAACGGCCGTACAGGGCTACAAAACGGAACAACTTTACCTGGCCCAGGTCAACTACCAGACAGACGAGCTAAGCTACGCACTAAAACGTTCCGGTGAAAACCGACTCGCCCTGAACAAAGGAGCAGACTCCCGGTACAACATTAACATCCAGGGAGGCATCAACTACAACAGAACTTTTGGCGGCAGGCATGACGTAGGCGGCATGGTGCTGGCACAGCGCGATTACTGGGAATCTCCCGCCGGCGAGATCCCGTTTAACGTAGTAGGCATAGCCGCAAGAGCTACCTATGGATATGATAACAGGTACCTGGCAGAAATAAACATGGGCTATAACGGTTCAGAGCAATTTGCACCGGGTAAACGTTATGGCTTCTTTCCTGCAGTATCAGCAGGATGGGCAGTGAGCAATGAAAAATTCCTGAAAGGAAACCGCTTCCTCACCAATCTGAAATTAAGGGCGTCTTACGGTAAAGTGGGAAATGATAAAATGGGAAATGCCCGTTTCCTCTACCAAAGCGATATCACTATGGGAGGAGGCCCGTTGGGAAGTTTAGGCCTCGGACAGGGCATTAACCAGGGATTGCTGGGTAATACAAATATCACCTGGGAGCTAGCCAGGAAACAAAACTATGGCGTAGACCTCGAACTACTGGGCAGCCTGGGAATTACTTTCGACTATTACATCGAAAACCGTTCAGATATCCTGATAAGTCGTGGCACTATTCCTCAGTTACAGGGCGTACCGCTCGACAAAATCCCGAGGATCAACATGGGCGAGGTGGATAATAAAGGATTTGAAATTGAAGTCACCTATAATAAAAATATTACCAGGAACCTTCATCTCAATTTCAGGGGCAATTTCGGTTATAACCATAACACCGTAAAGTTTATCGATGAAGCCATTAATAGTGAAGCGTATGCATACAGGTACCGGCAAACGGGCTTTTCACTCGGACAAAGCTGGGGATATAAAATTGACTATAGTAACGGGAACGGCTACTTTAATTCCCAGGAAGAACTGGATAAATACCTGTCGCATACCACCTATGGTTTTGGCAGTCCGAGAGTAGGTGATTTCAAATACCTCGACCTGAACGGAGATGGCGTAGTAGATGATAAAGATCTGGCCCCTATCAAATATACCAGCATTCCTGGCATTGTTTACGGTGCCACACTGGCGCTGGGTTATAAAGGTATAGATCTCACGGTTTTCTTCCAGGGTGTAGGCAGGTATTCTTCTAATTACGCTAACCAGGGTGTGTATGAAAATATTATTCAAGGTACCTATTTTGATTACCATAAAACAGCATGGACAGCAGAACGCTATGCAAAGGGAGAGAAAATTACCTACCCGGCGCTGAGTACAAGAAATACCACTAACCATACTGCCAACGACTTTTTCATCATGGACCGGTCTTTCATCCGTCTCAAAAATATAGAACTGGCCTATACACTCCCCCCGGGTTGGCTGAAAAGAGCCAGTATAAAAGGGATACGGGTATACGTAAGTGCGCAGAACCTGCTCACCTGGGATAAACTGAAGATGGGTCATCTTGATCCGGAAACAACCAACAGTATTGGCTATCCTGTAACCCGTATGATGAATTTCGGATTCAATGCAACATTCTGATACTATAATAACGAAGTTATGAAAACGATATACACATATTTGCTGCTACTCCTGTTACTGGCCATGGGCGCTTGTAAGAAAGCCCTGGATATGGCGCCGGATGGCAAGATCTCGATGAACGATATTTTTGCAGATAATACCAAAGTAGGTGCATTTTTAAACAGCTGTTACAGTAATATGCCGGCAAAAGGCGCCAGGTATTACTTCTGGAGCCGTGGTCCCGTAGTGTGGAGCGATGAAGCATGGGACACCGACGCGGAAGCAGAACCCAGTCTCATGGCAGGGCGTGTGTATAACGGCGACGCCTCCGCAGGCAATCATCCTGTTGTTAATATCAGTGCAGACGCTGGCAACGGCGATTACTGGGCAAGATACTGGAACGCTATACGCAACTGTTCTGTATTCATCAGCCGCATTGATAGCGCCAATGTTACCAACCCGGCCGATCGTAACCGGTGGAAAGCAGAAGCGCATTTACTCCGGGCCTATTACTACGCAGAATTATTAAGATGGTATGGAGCAGCCCTGCCGGTGGAACGTGAACCGCATGATTTTACGGATGATTTCTCCGGTATTTCTAAAGAAAGCTATTACAATGTGGCGAAATTTATTATGGAAGATTGTGATGTTGCACTGGCAACGTCAGAACTGCCCTGGAGGATCACCACAACGGGAGAAGGTGGCCGGGTTAACAAAGCCATGGCAGAAGCCATCAAATCCAGGATGATCCTGTTTGCAGCCAGCCCGTTGTATAATGCAGGCAAAGATTACTGGCAGGAGGCTTATACGGTCAACAAAACATCCCTCGCCAATCTGCGGGCAAATGGATACGAACTATACAACAAGGTAAACCTCCCGCATATTTATCTTGCCGATGAAGCATACCTCGGGCCCAACAAAGATGTGCATACTGCCCTGTATAACGAATACTTCACGCAAACAATGGCATACGCCTCCAACCCAACCGATAAGGAAACCATTTATCAGAGCAGGGACGGCCAGGGAAACATATGGGATATTGACGGCGTTGGAGCGCAGGACGGTTATAAATCAGGCACCTGCCCCACGCAGGAACTGGTGGATGCATACGAAACAACTAACGGATTACCTGTGCTCAACCCGGATAATCCTTATGCAGATGAAAAACATACGCAACCCAATTATAATACTGCCAATACACTGTACAATCCCAACAAGCCTTATGAAAACCGGGATCCGCGCTTTTATGCTTCTATCTATTACAATGGTTCCAAAAGAAAAGCCTGGTGGACATTTAGTGAAACACCGGCCTCTTTTGAAAATTATCCCGGCGGTATAGGCAACAGGATGCGGGTGATCGCTACTTATGTGGGAGAGCCGCAAACAGGCATTCACTCCACCGTTAGAAAAGCTACCCGCACCGGCTACTTCGAAAGAAAATTCCTGCATCCCAATTCAGGGAACGATAACCCTGTAGGCGGCGCTAATACCAAGCTTTTCCGCCTGGGAGAAGTGATCCTCAACTTCGCGGAAGCCGCCGCAGAAGCAGGCAAGCTGGCAGAAGCAACAGAGGCGGTCAATGAAATCAGGAACAGGGTGGGCATGCCTGATCTGCCTGCCGGTTTATCCCAGGCTGCGCTCATTCAACGCGTACGCAGTGAGCGCAGGGTGGAACTTGCCATGGAAGAGAACCGCTACTTTGATGTGCGCCGCTGGTGCGCTCCAACAGCAGATCTTTCCAAAACAGACAAGTGGGTTACTGCCATGGAAATTACCCGCAACCCCGATGGCTCTTTCAGTTATAAACGCCGGCCGGTGCGGGAAACGGAGCGCAGGAATTACACCGGTAAATTTCTCTCCCTCCCCATCCCCCTGCAGGAGGCTAACCGTTTGCAGGCCATCACCGGCAATAACTGGCAAAACCCGGGCTGGTAATAAAAACTTTTGTAAATGCTTGTAATACCAAGAACATGAGATCTAAATTAACCATCAATATAATACTCACATTTACGGTTGTTTCGATTGCTTCGCAACAGGCAACACTCCGGGCACAGCAGCGGCCCTCCCTTACAAAAGGGCAATTAACAGACACCACATTACAACGGGATCCCCATCACCGGGATGAGATAGTACAACTGGGCTACAGCACCCAGCTGCGTGGGGACGTAACCGGTGCAGTAGCTACCGTTAGCGGTGAAACCCTGGAACGATCGCCGGTAGCCAATCTTACACAAACACTGCCCGGGCGGCTCGCAGGGTTAACCACTATGGAAACTTTCTCCGAACTGTCCAGGGCCAACACCAACCTGTTTATAAGAGGCATTTCGTCTGCCCGGCAAAACGGTCCCCTGGTGGTAATAGATGGCATCATTTGCGCTTACAACAGCAATCAGACACTGGAATATATTTCCGCCAGTGAAATTGAATCCGTTTCCATACTGAAAGATGCCTCCACTCAGGCATTATACGGTATACAGGGCGCCAATGGCATTATAGTGATCACCACCAAAAGAGGACAGAAAGGCAAACTGAAAGTGAAAGTCCGCATGGACCAGTCTTTCCAGCAGGTAACCACCAAACCGGCCTTCTACAACTCGGCCGATTATGCTGCCATGAGAAACCAGGCCGCGTTTAACGATGGCTTAGGCGATCATTATTTATTCTCTGAAAAACAAATTGAAGGCTACCGCAACGGAACAGACAAACAACTGTACCCAAACAATAACTGGTACGAACAATACATGAAAGATATCGCCTCCATGCAGCGGGTGGCAGTGAACTTGTCTGCAGGAAACGACAACGTGCAATTCTTCTCCAACATCAACGTCATGCACCAGGGCGGGCAGTTTAAAACGGACCAGGTCAAATACGATCCGAACGCCAATAATGTGTGGGTGAACTACCGCAGTAACCTGGATATGACCCTCAACAAATACATCAAAGGGTTTTTACGCCTGAGTGGTAACATCAAAAGAGAACGCACCCCGGGCTCCGGCAACGCTACCGTATACGGCAGCCTGTTCCAGATGCCGCCCACTACCTATGGCCCGCTTACACCCGACGGGAATGTAGTAACCACAGAGCGGGTAGGCGCACCCACCTATGGTATGCTTAACCGCTCCGGCTACTACCGGCATACTGTTACAAATATTTCTTCACAGGTAGGCCTGGAGGTGGACCTGGGCTTCCTCACCAAAGGATTGAGCTTAACAGGCACCTTCGCGTACCAGACAAATGCCGTTGGCAGCCTGGGAACCACGCAAAACTATGAGCGCTGGATCAGGACAGATAATCCCGATACGCTGGCATTCGTAAAAAAAGGGAGCGATAACAATACGCCGCTTGCCTATGGAAAAGCAAGCTCCTATTACTATCATCTCACCTATAACGCGATGCTGAATTACAAGCGGGAATTTAATAAGCACCGCATCAGCGGACTGGGATATATGTTTTATCAGAACCTAACAAAAGCAGATGTGGGCTCCCCGGCATTGCTGCCCTATACCAGGCTAAACACAGGAGCGGAAGCAGCCTATGCGTACGACAACAGGTACTTTGTAAAACTGGACATAGGCTATTCCGGTTCTGAACAATATGCCAGGAGCAGCCGCTTTGTTGCTACTCCCGCGATATCAGCAGGATGGGAACTTTCCAACGAAAATTTTATGAAGCCACTCCCCTGGTTAAGCCAGTTGAAACTACGCGCTTCCTGGGGGAAAACCGGCAACGACCAGAGCGGCCTGGCCCGGTTCTCCTACCTGGATAATGTAACGCTGAGTGGTGGCGGCCCTATCGGGTACCTGCAATACATCATCAAGGAAAACCAGGTGGGTAACCCAGCCATACAGGCAGAAATTTCTACCAAGCAAAATGCAGGGATCGACCTTGGATTGTTCCATGCGCTGACCATCACCGTGGATGTATTCAAAGAAAGAATGGAAAATATGGTGGTGGGCGCATCTTCCAAAATCCCGCTCTACCAGGGCATTCCATTAAACAACTATCCACAAACTAATTCTGGCATCTTTGAAAATAAAGGCTACGAAATAACGGCGAACTATACCAAAAGCATCAACCGCCATCTTGATATATCCGCCGGCGTTATGCTGAGCTACCAGAAAAACACGATCATCAGCTGGAATGAAGCAGAAAGAACAGCAGATTATGCTTACCGGCTAAGGGAAGAAGGATATTCGTTCGGACAGGAATTTGGATACCTCGTTGATTACAGCAATGGGAACGGGTTCTTTAATTCAAAAGATGAAATTGTGAAGAGCAATCTTACCTACGGCATGGGCACTCCCCGCCCGGGCGATCTGAAATACCGGGACCTGAATGGCGATAACATCATCGACGACCGGGATAAGGCGCCTGTTGGCAACGGTATGTTGCCGCGTAAAACCTATGCAATCAGCGGAGGGGTACGTTATAAGGCTTTTGATCTGAACTTCCTGTTCCAGGGAGTAGGTGAATACGCTTCCATTTACGGCGGACAAGGGGTATACGAAACCGATTACGACGGCGTATTTGGTTCGTTGCATGCCAATGCCTGGACACAGGAAAGATATGACAGGCATCAACCCATCAGTTACCCTGCGCTGTCGCTGCAAAAAACAGTGAACCATGAAGCCAATGATTTTTTCAGCTATAACAGGTCGTACCTCCGGCTTAAAAATATAGAGCTCTCGTATACATTGCCGGCATCAATTGCCAGGCATATTACAGCCGATAAGATCAGGGTACTGCTGAGCGGCCAGAACCTGTTCACCTGGGATCATATGAAGTCTGGCGACTTTGGCCCTGAAGGTGGCGGATATACTTCATTTCCTGTTTACAAGGTATATAACATAGGCGTGAGCGTAGGTTTCTAACTAATATAACATTACCGGTATGAAAAAATATATCATCATATTATTAGCTGTTACAGGTCTTTTTTCCTGTCAGAAGCAACTGGATCTGCCCACTGATGGCCGTATCACCATGAACGAAGTGTTTACTGATTACGACCGCGTAAGAGGATACCTCAACTCCTGCTATGGCTATTGCCCGGCGCCCTATATGGACCGTGCCTCCTATACCGATGAGGCGCAGGATGCAGACGATATTACGCCCAATTCAAAATACAGTAACTGGTATTCCGGCAGCGTTACCGCGCAGAGCTATGCAGGTATTTCGGCAGATGAAAGCCCCTGGGGGCGTTTGTACGAAGGCATCCGCAAATGCAATTATTTCCTGGCGAATATAGACGCCTCAAAAACGATTGCCACTGCTGAGGAAAAGACCTCCTGGATAGCACAGGCGCATGTACTGCGGGCGCTTTACTACTTGCAGCTGATTAAAAGGTATGGCGGCGTACCGCTGTTTGACAGGCCACTGCCGGTGGATTACGATTTCTCCAAAGACTCAAAAGCCAGCTTCAGCACTGTAGTTACCTTTATCCTGAAAGATTGTGACACCGCGTTGATGGTGCCTGCAACAAGGAACGGGTTTCCCTGGGGCATCTATGATAACCAGTACGGGATTATGTCGCGCGCAGTAGCCTATGCCATCAGGTCGGAAGCAGTTACCTATGCAGCCAGCCCTTTATGGAGCGATGGTACCTATACCTGGGACAATGCCAAAACCATCACCGCGGAAGCGCTGTCGGAATGCCTGGCAAACGACTACCACCTGTTTAATGAAACACCGGATGCCAATATCGCACAAAACGGGTATGCGCTTTATCATTTCATCACTTCCAATGATCAGCGCAGCAGGGATAAAGAAACTATTCTGCAGGCAGGTGCAGCCATGCAGATCTGGAAATACGCCGGTATGCCCAGCACGGGAGGTATGGAAAAGGCAGGCCCTAACCCTACGCAGGAGTTGGTAGACCGCTACGAGATGGCCAACGGGGAGCCGCCATTCCTCGGCTATTCAGACGCCGACAGGCTCCAGCCCATTATCAACCCCGCCTCTGGTTATGATCCTCAAAACCCTTATGCAGGCAGAGATCCGCGGTTCTATGCTTCTGTTTATTACAACGGGGCACTGCGCTACCTGGATCAGCCCAACGGGAAAAAAGTAGAGACCTTTGTAAACGGAGCAGAAGGTATTTCCCTCAATAACCGCAAGTATACCCGTACCGGTTATTATCTCCGGAAATTCAATAATTATAAATCAGACCAGAATAACAATGCGGATGGCGCTATCCGCTTATTCAGGCTGGCAGAGCTTTACCTGAATTTCGCGGAAGCAGCATATCAATCCGCAGGGCCCGATGCAGCAGTAACTGCCGGTAGTTTCTCCATGAGCGCAAGAGACGCAGTGAACGCAGTGCGCAGCAGGGCTGGTATGCCCCCATTCCCCGCAGGGATGAATAAAGATGCCTTTGAAAAAAAATACCGTAATGAAAGAAGTGTGGAACTTGCATTTGAAGAACACCGCTTTTTTGATGTGCGCCGCTGGAAGATACTGGATAAGACGGATAAATTTGTAACAGGCATGCGCATCACCCAAAGCGGCACAGGTCTGATCTATAACCGCTTTAAGTTTGCAGGGAGAGGTTGCTCATCAGACAGGTTTTTAATGTACCCCATTGACCAGTCAGAAATAAATAAAGTGTTCCAGCTTACCGGCCAAAACTGGCAGAACCCCGGATGGCTGGATTAAGAGAAACATAGGACCAATACGAGAAACGGC
>NZ_DATMTE010000180.1:0-3485 GCF_035564935.1 Chitinophaga sp.
GTTTTGTACAGGGGAAAAAATACTTACCCTATTACAAAGTCCATTTACGTAAAAGACTGTACTATTCAACCCTGCCTGGGGAATACGACCAGTAACAGCGACTTCCTGGAAGACTTTGGCAGGTTTAAAAAGAATGCCACCCAAAGCAAATCCAATGCGGCGGTTACCGGGTATAACTATGTAGCCATGCCACTTAACGGCGCTGATTTTAAAGATGACAGCTATAACATTTTCTGGCATACGCAAATCAGGGGTGAGTGGGTATATTCAACGGATCATACGGGTAGTACCGTCGATTCTGTAGGCGGTATGCTGATCGCCAACTCTTCTATCAACAAAAAATCATTTTATACTAAAGACAACGTAACGGTATGCCCTGGCTCCTCCTATAATTTCAGTGCCTGGTTCCTGAACGTAAACAGCTATAATGTATTTAACTACAACTGCGCATGGGGTAACAATGATGGTTACCACTATGCCGGCGTTACCTTTCTTATCATTAACAAAAAGGGAAGCACCAATAAGGCTCTCTGGGATACGCTTGCCAGGTTTAAAACCTATGATGTATCCATGCACCTGGAATCGCCGGCATGGCAGCAATACGGCGGCAGCTTTAAAACACCCGGAGGCGTAACTTCCGTGACACTGGAAATTGTGAACGACCGTCTTGGTGATTGCGGAAACGATATTGCGATAGATGATATCAAGTTTAACTATTGCAGCCCGGATATTTATTCATTTATTGATGGTCAGATTGATACAGAATTAAGAGCTGATTCCCTTTGCGAGGGAGCACCTGTAACTATTAAAGCGCTGTACAGTCCGGATGGCCATTTGCCGGATGGTACTCACGACCCGAACCAGGATTATTTTAAGAAGCCGAAATATCAATGGTTTTACAGTAATACAGGAAATGAAAACAACCCGGCAGAATGGTTCCCTGTTACCAATGGCAATGGCATTTCAGGCGACACCACCAATACACTTACGTTTGCCGAAGGTGCGCTAAAGGGCGATCCCAACCAGGTGGTACATAAATATTACCGGGTAAATATTCTTGAAACGGGGAATGAAAGCAACTGTGCTTCCCCATCTAAATACACTAAAATCACCATTCTTCCCAAACCCAAGGTAACTATTTCCTCGGGCAGGATCTGTATTGGGGAAAGCGTGGATCTCACGGCCGACGGAGGATACAGCACCTATGAATGGAAGGTGGACCCGGTATACATCGGTCCCAAAATGACGGTATTCCCCGACAGCACTAAGGACTACTGGGCCATCGGGATTGCCGATTACGGCTGGAACTCTGTAAAAAATGAACCCCGGCAGTGTAAGGACAGTGGATTTGCGCGGGTAATTGTAGATAAAAAGCCGGTGACTGCTATTACAGGCGGGCCGGCTGCAATTTGTCTTGGCGGGCAGATTGATCTGAACCTCGCCATCACGGGCGCTCCTGCCGATAGCTTAAACTGGAAATGGCAATACGGACCGGATTCCCTCAAAGGCAAAGTACTTACCATTTCGCATGTTCCGGCCGATACCGGTACCAAAGCCTATAACGTAGTAGTGACCAACAAAGCCTGTGTGGTGCTTGATACCTTTGAAGTGAAAGTAAGGTCCCTGCCTCAAGCGGATGCCGATACTACTTACAGGCAGTGTAACATCTCTACCTTTAATATTATAAGAAGCCCGCTCCCGGCCGACCAGCAAGGTAAATGGCTGTTTGACGGTTCTGGTAACGGCGCGGTCATTACCAATGCCACCAGCCCCACTACCAGCGTAACGAAGGTTCCTGCCGGCGATACCCTGCATCTCTTCTGGGTCATCACCAACAAAGCGATGGCGGCGTGTACTGATACCAACCGGGTAACACTCATCAATACCAAACCGCTTACACCAAGCGTTGCCGGCCTGGATCAGATACAATGTGGTTTGAAGGACTTCCAGCTAACCGCCAGTAAGCCGGGCGCCGGGGAAACCGGGAAATGGACATTGGAACCAGGCACCACATCGTCTGATATAAGTATTAATTACGACACCGCTTACAACGCCATTGCTACCGTGATCAGCAATGCAAGGCCGAAGTCGTTCCTGCTTACATGGACTATTTCCAACGGGGTTTGTCCCGGCCCGAATGCTACTACCGTTAAACTTACCATTAAGGATAAGCCAACATTGAATGTTACTGCTGCCGCAGTTTGTAACGATGTGGACTCCTTTACCGTAACTTACAGCAATGTAATACCGGGATCCTTAACGAAGTATGTACTGGATGTAGCCAGTACCAGGCAGATGAACGGGTTTGTAAAAGTGTCGAAAGCATGGCCGTCTAACAGCGCTACCGGTACTTTTAGCGTGAAGTTACCCGCCAATACAGCTGCGGGTAGTTATGACTTTGTAATCACTGCACAGGAAGATACGCTCCACGGATGTAGCATTACCGTACCGTTCTCCCTTTCAGTGGAAAAACCGTCGACCACTCCTACCGGCATCGATGCCAGCATAGACAGTATCTGTGTTAGCAGTAACGTTACCTTAAAAGTAACAGGTGGTTCACTGGGAACCGATTCCCTTGGCAATTCCCATAAATGGAAATGGTATACAGGCGCCTGCCCCGGCTCTCCCGGAAGCATAGCGGTTACTCCTGCGTCTTCTATTAATAATGGTGCAGAAGTAGTGTTTAATAATGTAACGGCTACTACTACTTATTTTGTGCGTGCAGAAACTACAGGTCCGTGCGGGAATACGGACTGTGCAAGTGTAACGGTGCGGGTGTTTGCGCAACCTAATAAGGCAAATGCCAGCACTGATCAGACAGAGTGTGAACGCAACACCGATTTCCAGTTGAATGGTAATGATCCCGGTGTTACAGGTGCAACAACTGCATGGACATCACTTAATCCACGGGTGACTATCACCAATCCAACACAAAGGAATGCTACCGTAAAAGTACCTGTGGGAGATACAGCTACGCTGGTATGGACAATCTCCAACGGGCCATGTCTGACTTCCAGCGATACGGTATTTATTACCAATTATAAGAAGCCGGTTATGCGCAGTGCGGGTACTGATCAGATGGAGTGTGATAAAACTACGTTTACACTGAACGCCACCGCTCCTACTGAGCTGGGCGCACAAGGTACCTGGACCTTCCTTCCGGCTACCGCTGCGGTGACCTTTGTAAATAAGAACGATCCCGCAACCGACGTGACCGTGCCGGCCAATACAGCCGTGCAGCTGATGTGGAAGATCGCCAATTCCGAATGCGCGGCAGACGATGTGGATACGGTGCTGATCACCAGCCTGCTCAAGCCTGCCATGCAGGATGCAGGTACCAACAAAATGGAGTGTGAGCAAACCACCTTCACCATGGATGCCACTGCTCCTACGGAGCTGGGCGCGCAAGGTACATGGACTTTTTCACCGGCTTCCGCTGCTGTGACTATCGTTGACATTCATGATCCCAAAACTTCCGTAACGGT
>NZ_DATMTE010000181.1:0-2100 GCF_035564935.1 Chitinophaga sp.
AATATTAGCGGGAGAAGGAGACTTATCAGCACATAAGGCCGACCTGCATTTTGCGCAGGAGTTCCACTTTGCGAAAAGCAGTTAACGTTCCGCAAAACTCAGCAGTAAAATAACAAAGAGCGTCCCAGGAATAATTGAGGTGCCTCTTATTTTATGGGCATAGAAAAATTCATGATGTTTTTACATATATTGTCCGACTTTTGTTGATAGTTTCTGCATACGCAGTGTATAAATTAGCGATTACATTGCCGATGCCTTAGGGGAACAGGCACTGAAATGAGAGGAGCCTAGTTCTCAACCCTTTTATCACATTTATAAATTATATAGCTTCGCAGCATGCTAACAGTGGAAAAAATCGGCGGCACGTCCATGAGTGCACTAAAAGAGGTAATCGACAATGTTATTTATTACGGTCGTTCTGGTGATCGGCTATATAATCGTGTTTTCATTGTTTCTGCTTTTTCCGGCGTTACAAACCTGTTGCTGGAAAATAAGAAAACAAAAGCTCCTGGTGCGTATCATCAGTTTGCAACGGGAAACGACTACCATAAAGCCCTGGAATCTGTAAGGCTTCACCTTAAACAGCTGAATGCTCATTACGCACCGCTTGGGCTGGATGTGGCCCATGCGGACGAAGTGACGGATGGTATTATTAACCGGGTGCTTACCTACCTCGATAGTGCCAACACGATGCTGGCCTCCGGCTACCTCAATGAGGGTATTCTGCAGGCTGTCAGGGAAATACTGGCCTCAGTGGGCGAAAGCCACTCGGCTTTTGTACTGACAAGCATTCTGCGGAACAAGGGACTTAACACTGCATTGGCAGACCTGAGCGGCCTGAATGATGGACGCTCACTGACGATTGATGAACGCATTAAAGAGGCATTTGCAACCATCGATCTTAAAAACTGCCTGTGCATTGCAACAGGGTATGTAAAGGGAACAGAAGGGATCATGAGAGAATTTGACCGGGGGTATTCCGAGATCACTTTCAGCAGGATATCTGAACTGCTCCAGCCTGAAGAAGCTATTATCCATAAAGAATATCATCTTTCCACCGCCGATCCGGCGTTGGTAGGTATAGAAAATGTAAAACCTGTTGGTTATACCAACTATGATATCGCCGACCAACTGGCCGATGTAGGAATGGAAGCTATTCATCCTAAAGCCGCAAAACCGCTGGAGATAGCAGGTATCAATCTTCGTATCAAAAACACCTTTGAACCGGAACATCCGGGTACGCTGATCACTAAAAATTATGTGTCCGAACATAAGAGGGTGGAGGTTATTACTGGTTCGGACCAGCAACTGCTTATTGATATCTATGACCCGCTAATGGTAGGCGCAGTGGGAAGCGATCTGGATATCATGCGGGTATTTTCCCGTTATGATATCAGTTATATCTTTAAGGCAACCAGTGCCAACAGCATTAGTATCGTCATTTGGGAAAATGATCTGAATCAGCAGTTATTGAACGACCTGAAAGGAAAATATGAACATGTAACTGTTGAACCTGTTGCCATGGTATGCCTGCTGGGCTCTAATATGGATCAGCCGGGATTATTAGCCAAAGCTACTGCAGCAATGGCCCAGGCTGATATTAATATTTTAAGCGTTGGCGTAGCTTTAAGAAGGGTGAACTTCCAGTTTGTTATTACCCGGGAACATTTCAGGGCGGCTATCGTTGCGCTAAATAAAGCAGTTGGATAACAGGAGGGGGTAATAAGCTTAATGGTAAATTTTGCTGCGATAAACCCGATTGTCAACATCAGGATTTGTCGTTATTAATCCAATGCTGTTCATCCCGTTTAATTATCACGCCATCTTCTTTTAAAATTTCCTGCAATCGCTTTACATCTGTTTCCTGTACGGGCTTTTTATTTTTTGCTGCCATAGCTGCGGCAACACCTGCAGCCTGACCAAGCTGCATCCAGGTAACTTCAACCCTGATAGAACAAAAACCAACATGGGAAGCAGACGCACAAACAGGTACCAGTAAATTAGAACATTCATTTTGTTTGGGAGTGATAATACGATACGAAAGTTCATACGGCTGTTCAACTTTTACCCAGATACGCCCTTCATTAATATATTGTGTTG
>NZ_DATMTE010000182.1:0-3662 GCF_035564935.1 Chitinophaga sp.
TGCCATCAGTTCCGCACCACAACACCTGTTCGTTGCCGGTAGCCCATGAAATGATCTTCATGTCCTGCAACTGCCTTGTAGCTTCGGGTAATAGCTGTGTAGGGCGGAACTGTGCATCATACTCTCCGAAGCCTTGTGTAGTCCAGGCCAGCAGGTAGTGCTGGTTGTAGATGGTCATGGCGTTTACCGCATGTGGAAGCTGCGCCTGTAGTTGTGCCTGGTGGGTGCCTGCCGATACCGCCATCAGCTCATGTGCAGTAGTGGTAAAAAAGATCCTGCCGTTAACGGAAAACAGGGCCTGCACATTGGAGTATCGCTGTAATAACGGCCATTGCGCCTGCCAGTCGGCATATATTTCCAGGCTGCCATCGCCGCGGAGTACCCACAGGTGGTTGGCGCTGTCAAATACCGCTTTGCTGATACGGTTATTACCGGCCGGGAGGGGGCATACAACAAAGGAATCGGCGGCGGCATTGTAACGGGTAAGTCCTTCCTGCCGGCTCAGGCAATAAAGTTGCCCGGCGGTATCGGCAATCAGCCGGTATTCCTGCTCGCTGATGCGGCTGCGTTGCTGCCGGCCATAAAAGTAATTATGGAATTTCCCGCTTCGTTTATCGTACCGTGATACCCCTTCGATAGTGCTGAGCCAGATACGCCGTTGGCCGTCTTCCGTTACCTGGAGCACTACATTATTGCCGATGCTGTGCAGCGGGTTGTCTTTGCTGTAATTAAACACATGAAAGGCGGTGCCATCGTACATATTCAGTCCATCCCAGGTGGCAGCCCACAGCAGCTTATCTGAATCCAGGAACAGGGAATTAACTGCACTGTTGGAAAGACCGTTACGGTTATCAAGTTGTTGTGTATAATAGGAAGCTGTATCACCCGCAAAAACAGCTGGCGCACAGGTGAACATACAGATCAGCAGGGAACAGATCAGAGACAATCGCTTCATAACGTGCCGGTTTACGGTGGCATTGCCGTTGCCATCCGTTAAGGTACTAAATTTCTGCTTGTGAAGGGCGCCGGAATGTATAAACTTAGCAAGTACAGCGCTTAATTATCAGTACTAAATTTGTATCTTCTGTTCCGTTATACTCCTGATACTTATACAACAGACCGGCATTCCCCCATTATCAAAATTCTTCAAAAACATTTTAACCATGAAAATTGGCGTTATAGGTTCCGGTGAAGTAGGACAAACGCTTGGAACCGCATTTTTAACAGAAGGACACGACGTTATGCTGGGTACCCGCGACCCGGAGAAAGATGTTGTGAAGAAATGGAAAAGTGAAAATCCAAAAGGACAAACCGGGACGTTTGAGGTTACCGCCCGGTTTGGCGAATTGCTGATCCTTTGTGTGGCCGGCAGTGTGGCGGAATCGGCGGTGCAACAGGCCGGCGTAGCCAACTTCGCCGGTAAAGTAGTGATTGATACTACAAATCCTATTGCTGGTCCACCACCAGCAACCGGGGTACTGCCATTTTTTACAGACCTGAACAGCTCACTGATGGAAAAGATCCAGGGGCTTATTCCCGATGCCAGTGTGGTAAAGGCTTTTAACAGTGTAGGAAATGCAGCTATGTATAAACCACAGCTACCCGGTGGAGTACCTACCATGTTTATTTGCGGCGATAATGCTGCCGCCAAAACAACGGTAACGGGTATACTAACGGATTTTGGCTGGGAAACGGAAGATATGGGCGTTGCTGCGGCAGCCCGGGCTATAGAACCGCTTTGTATGTTATGGTGCATCCCCGGCTTTTTGCATAACAGCTGGAATCATGCGTTTAAATTATTGAAGCCGTAGAGGTTGTTGGTCATCTTCTGTTTCTTCTGGTGCAATAATTGCGCTTTTTTCTTTTTGATATGTCAGGAATAATACCGGATGAATAATACCCCGGTAGAAGATGTTGTAATCTATTAGCAATCTTTCAACTTGATAATATGAAAGAGAACAGCGAATTATTACCAACTCATTATGAAGATCTGCCAGGTGCGAAAATCGCCTATAGCATTGCAGGCGACGGACCTCCCCTGTTGCTGCTACATGGGTTCCCCGAAACGCATGCCGCCTGGTTACAGGTTGTACCCTTGTTAGGCTCAGCGTTTACATTGGTAATGCCGGACCTGCCGGGTTATGGCGATTCGTTTGTTACGGCCGAAGGTGGTGATGAACGCTATACTAAACAAAATATGGGACGTTTGCTCGTAGCACTTATGGAGCAGCTTGGATTTTCTGAGTTCTTTGTGGCCGGGCATGACAGGGGTGGAAGGGTTGCTTTTCGCATGTGCCTGGATTTTCCACGCCGGATAGTGAAAGCTGCCATGCTTGATATTATAAGTACGGCAGATATCGCAGACAGGATCAACTTTTCCCTTGCGGGGTCATTGGCGAACTGGTGGTTTATGGGGCAACCTTATCCCTTACCGGAAACAATACTGGCGGCAAGCCATGATTTCTACCTGGAGTATATCCTTAGCAAATGGTCCGGCGGTAAAACGTTCATGTTGCCGGCGGTGCGTGATGAGTATTTTCGCTGTTTTCGCAGGCATGCCGTCATAGATGCAGTGTGTGCAGAATATCGGGTAGGCAATACACTTGATCTGCAGGCAGAATGTGAAAGCAGGAATAGCGGTCAGCATATACAGTGTCCGTTACTTGTGCTTTGGTCGGATGACGGGTTCGTAACAGGTTTCGGAGATCCTCTCGCTATCTGGCAACAATGGTGCAGTGATGTGACTGGACAACAATTGACTGCCAGCCATTTTTTAATGGAGGAACAACCTGTTGCTACAGCCAACCATTTGCAGTCGTTTTTTTCAGGAGCCGCGAAGTAGATGGATTGGATGATGTTGCTGCTGTTTCAAATTTGAGTGGCTACTGCAGATTCCTTCCTTACCGGTGATGTACAGTCGCCAACAGTTGTTGTGTTTAGATTTATCCTTTTGCTATTAATGATTTTTGCTCAACAAATCATCAACAACCTGGGCCCGGATTTTTCCTTTGGCGCACGATGAACACAAGGCAGCGCCTGGCTTTCAGGATGATCAACCGCCAACCTCCACAGATGACCAAGGCCTAAGTTTATTGGCCGTGCACCAGGTTTAGCCTGATAGTGCAGATCAAAGAAGTGTTCACTTAAGAATGACTCAAAGCCTTCATCTGCTCCATCATACAGTTTTTTGAGTTGATCATGTATTTCCGGAATAAGTACTTTCTTTATGCCTTGTGAATTTGGCAATATTTCACTCGATTCGCCGTAGTAAGTGCATAAAAAGGTATCGGTTGGTACAGGAGAGCGATCTACATGAAATGAATAAACATCGGTTGGGAAAAAAGGGTAAGTATCGTCCCTGTCATAGTAGTTGATCACATTCAGGATGGGCGATGCGCCATGAGCTTTCAATGCCTCCAGGTCGTTTAAAAGAATTTCACGGGCAAGCTGCCCTTGTTCACTCAACTGAAGCGCATGAAGCTCCTCTTCTTCAATCTCCGTTATATTTCCGCTTAGCTCT
The DNA here is from genome assembly GCF_035564935.1 of Chitinophaga sp. Taxonomy (GTDB): domain Bacteria; phylum Bacteroidota; class Bacteroidia; order Chitinophagales; family Chitinophagaceae; genus Chitinophaga. The sequence goes on from NZ_DATMTE010000182.1 coordinate 3,521, forward strand.
ACCTTTTTAACAATCTCAGAAAAATCACCTGTTAGTTTACGGGGCCAGCAAACCGCATTAATTGCTCCATTAAATGGGGTAGCAACAAGGTCTTTAAAATTCGTGACACAATGAATTTGATTCTCAGCATGAGATAGATCTA
>NZ_DATMTE010000183.1:0-3481 GCF_035564935.1 Chitinophaga sp.
AATCCGCGGCAGGATCCGCTCAGCGGAGCCTGAACTCCTGCGACAGCACGAAGTTGGCGGAGCTTTTTCCTATATTTATTCTATACGTGCCTTTATATAATTTCCATTTATGTTGCTGTAAATCCCATTTCTGTAACTCTGTTGCGGGCACTTCAAGTGTTGTAATTGCTTCCCCGCCTTTGCTCACGTGTACCCGTTTAAAGGCTTTCAATTCCTTTACCGGCATACGTTCCATGTCAGGATAAGTGATATAGGCCTGTACTACTTCATCGCCATCGAAGGCGCCGGTATTTTTAACGGTTACGGATACACGAATAGTGTCTTTGCTGTAGTATTCCTTTGCCGGCGGAGTATGCCAGTTGTAATCAAACTTCGTATAGCTCATACCGTAGCCAAATGGATATTCCACTTTTCCTTTAAAATAACGGTAGGTACGGTTCTTCATGCTGTAGTCTTTATAGTCGGGTAAATCCTGCAGGGATTGATAAAAAGTAACCGGGAGGCGCCCTGCGGGCGAATATTTTCCGAAGATGATATCAGCGAGTGCATTACCTCCCTGTTCTCCGGGATACCATGCCAGGATGATGGCGTCTGCGTAAGGGGCGATAGCCGCAACATCCACGGCGCTGCCGGCAGTGATCACCGCAATGATGGGCTTTTTATGCGCTTCTCTCAATTTCTTCATGAACAGGATCTGTGAACGGGGCAGGCTCAGTGTATTCTTATCGCCACCGGAAGATGACAGGAAAGCATCGCCTTCTTCTCCTTCCAGCAATGGTGTTAAGCCAATTACAGCTACCGTTACATCGCAGTTCTGCGAAGCCCAGATGCCTCCAAAATGCAGGGTATCGGTAAAGTCGCAGCCCTGGTCGTATTGCATGGCCATACCCGGGCCGGCGGCTTTGGCCAAACCGGCGGCAAAGGTTACCATGTTGCCCGATACGCCGTGATAGTTACCCATCAATGCTTCCAGCGATGCGGAGTTGGAGCCGGTTACCAGCATGGAAGCATATTTATCCCGGGTTAAAGGCAACACGCCATCATTTTTCAGCAGTACCATACTTTCACGGGCGGCTTCACGCGCCAGCCGGGCATGGTAGCCATTGTTTACACTATCTTCCCCATACTGGCTGTAAGGGCTCACTACCGGTGCATCCAGCAATCCCAGCTTTATACGGGTACGCAGCGTGGCGCTCAATGCACTGTCTACATTAGCGCTGGTGAGCCATCCCTTATCGATCGCCTTCATCACATCGTCCTGCAGGATATTGGCGCAATCCAGGTTAACGCCTGCTTTCACTGCGGCGGCGGCTACTTCTTCACGGGTAGGAATAGCCTTATGACGCAGCCAGATATCATCCAGTGCCCAGCAATCGGTTACTACCTGTCCGCCGAATTTCCACTCATGCCGCAGGATATCCTGCAACAATGTATTACCGGTGCAGCAAGGCTGGCTGTTTACGCGGTTATAAGCACACATAACAGACTCCACTTTGCCGTCTACCAGCTTCTTAAATGCGTAGAGATAGGTTTCCCGCAGGTCTTTTTCATCGATGATAGCGTTAAAGCTGTGCCGGTCGGCCTCCGGGCCGCTGTGTACCGCGAAATGCTTGGCACAGGCAGCGGTTTTCAGTCTGCCTGGCACATCGCCCTGCAACCCTTGCACAAATGCGCCGGCCATAGTAGCGGTGAGGTAAGGATCCTCCCCGTATGTTTCCTGTCCCCGGCCCCAGCGGGGATCGCGGAAGATGTTGATGTTAGGCGTCCAGAAGTTGAGCCCCAGGTACTGTACATGCCGGTGTTGCTGCACAGCGAGGTTATATTTAGCCCTGGCTTCTGTAGAAATGGTGTTGGCTACTTCCCTTGCCAGCGGTGCATTAAAGGTGGCCGATAACCCGATTGCCTGTGGATATACCGTAGCTTCACCACCACGGGCAATGCCGTGCAATGCTTCATTCCACCAGTTATAGGCGGGGATGTGCAAACGGCCGATCGCCGGGCTGTTGTAACCAAGCAGCGATATCTTTTCGGGAAGGGTAAGGGTATGCAGGAGGTCGTTCACCCGCTCATTCAACGGCGCATCCGCCCTGCTGAATAATGCCGGCTGCTGTGCAGCAGCATTTAAAGTAAATAAACATATACAAGCACTAAAAAAGAATACCTGTTTTCCCCACATGCTAAACCAATTTTTTCTATAAGAGATGCGATGTTCCCGCAAGTTATCATATAAAAACATAATCGCATGGCGGTATCCCTCACAATGGTTTATTTTGTTTATTATCGTGCAGAAAATAATAAAATAGTATGACTAATTGGGAAAAGATCAGGGCTGACTACCCGGTATGTAATAACAGTACTTACTTTTTCACCAACGGCGGCGGACCGGTAAGTACCCCCCTTGTACAAAAGGCAACGGCGTTGCTCACCGCACTCAGTGAAAAAGGCCGGGGAGTAATGCCGGGATGGAATCAACAGGCCAATGAAGTAAGGGCGCTTATTGCCGGAATGATCCATGCAAAGGCAAGTGAAATTGCCTTTGTCACCAATACTTCCCAGGCTATGACCCTGCTGTACGGGATGTTTCCCAGGCAGTATGAGATCATCACCATGCGTGATGAATTTCCCAGCAGCTTTGTGGGATGGATGCATAACGGTCACACCGTTCATTTTGTTGATAGCGATGAGCACAATGTAATTTCAGTAGCCGGCATTGCCGCTAAAATCACACCGGCCACCCGGGTGCTGATCACCAGCCATGTGATGTTCAGAACAGGCTTCCGTCAGAACCTGAAAGCCATTGGTGAATTGTGTAAACAACATCAGCTGATCCACATTGTAGATGCTACGCAATCGTTCGGTGTAAACAATATTGATGTACAGGAATATAACATAGACATACTCATCTTTCATGCCTATAAATGGGCTGGGGCCGGCTACGGCGCCGGCGCTATGTATGTATCACAGAAAATACTGGACCAGCATCCGCCCCAGGTGATGAGCTGGTACAATGTAGATTATGAAAACCCCGACTTCGACCTGGTGCGCGACTATACAAAGTTCACCCCCAAAAAGGACGCCACCGTATTTGAAACCGGTACACCGCCGTTTATAAATATTCTTTTACTGGGAGAAGCACTGCAGTATATTCAGCGTACAGGCGTTGCCGTTATTGAATCCTATGTTCAGGAACTTATTGCATACCTGGGCCGGCAAGCGGCCGCCCATCAGATACGGTTATCGTCTGCTTACCCGCCGGAACACCTTTCTGCCATCCAGCTGCTGGAAATCACTCCGGAGCAAAATGAAAAAGTGTTAAAGAATAATATCCTGGCGAGATATAAGAATAACAGGCTTACCGTAGCGCTTAATTGCTACAACAACAAAGCCGATATCGACAGGCTGTTCGCCGTGCTCGTAGAATAGGGCGCCTTCGGCGCCTGCGCGGATTTTGTCTGACTCAGGATTAAACTGATTACACTGA
>NZ_DATMTE010000184.1:0-4531 GCF_035564935.1 Chitinophaga sp.
ACTGCCGGCCATTTTCAGTTCCTGTGTTTTAAACCGCTACACTTTCCAAGCCTTTCTGCAAGGCAGTTTCTTTCAGATCCGGCACACTCAAACCCTCCACCCTGAATGTAGTAACATCGTTCAGACCAATAAACCCCAGGATCCATTTGAGATAGGGTTCCGCATAATCCATTGATTTCATAGGGCCGTCTGAATAAACGCCACCGGAGGCAACGGCCAGATATACTTTTTTGTTTTTCAGTAATCCTTCCGGATGACCATTTCCGTAGCTGAATGTTCTGCCCGCGCGCACTACATGATCTATCCATGCTTTCAGGGCTGAGGGAATGCTAAAATTATAAACAGGTACACCTATCACCACAATATCGGCTGCTTCCAGTTCATGAATAGCTTCATCCGAATGTTGTATGGCCGTTTTATAGGCTTCGTTTTCGTTTTCAGGAGGCGCGAAGAATGCCGAGAGATGCGATTCTTCCAGGTGCGGGTATTTTTTCTGCACCAGGTCGCGTTGCGTTACGGTACTTCCGGGGTACTGTGCTTTTAATTTTTCAATAATAGTATGGGTCAGTTGTGTGCTGTTGGATGCAGCGCCTCTTGCGCTTGAAATAATTTCCAGTATCTTCTTCATGATTTATTTTTTTTGCAAATGATGATGATGCAAAACTATCTATCTTTCCTCTTGCTTTAGCCGAAGTATGCTAAAGGTTACCAGTAACCTTCTGGTTAGCGGCGGTGATATTTATCAGTAAATTCACACCGGCATCTTCATAAAAAGAACAAGATGGAAATAAACGAACGGTTTACCCGCGGTAGATTAAAATACCTGTTTCCAGGTATTTTAATCTACCGCCGTGTACGATATTTTTGCAGCCGGAACCATCATCTTTAATTATTATGAAACGTACACTAGCTATCAGCTTCCTGATCTCCATTGTTTTGTTTTCCTGCAGCAAAGACGACAAAGCTAAAGGCCCCAGCAATGAAGAGATCCTTACAAAGAAAATTGCGGACATTATTCCGCAGAAATACCTGGACACTTTAAAAATACTCGGACTGGATGTTCACCAGGGCGTGACTCCGCCCAATGTAGAAGGTACTTATCACATTGCGCCGAATAAGCTGGATACCAGCAATGTTCCCAACGATGTACCAGGCAGCTATTTCAGTAATGCCACTGTTACTTTTTCAGCACAAAGCGCCACTGATTTCAGTATTCACCTCATCGGTAAAAATTTCCTAAGCGATGCCGACACCAGCATTGCCACTGCTATTTCCGGATCGGGCAACGACTTTACCGTATATGGTAAAGTGAAGTCAGTAAGAGGTACACACTCCGCCATATTTGCACTGATTTTTACCGGTACCAAAGAAGGAGCCAACCTGAAAAATGTGCGGGTTGGGATTATTAATGTTGATAACAGCCAGGGCGGAACGGGCATATTTATTAACGAAGGTTTGGGGCGGATAGCTTTTGACGAAGATCATGTTTCGGAGAAGGTAGCAGAGAAAACGGAAAGTGGAGAGCGTAAAGGGGCCGGGTTACATACATTAGGATTCATCCAGTAATAATAAATACAATTAAATTGAGTGGGAAGTGAGGGATTGGGTTCCCTCACTGTTCTCCCGCCAGACGAGTGCTACTCCTTGCTATTGCTTTTCCGCTATCTCTTCATGCCGTGTAAAACCGATCATATTACGCGGTTGCTGTGGCTTATTAATCAGGTGTTCCAACACCCGGTAAATATCCTCAAACTGGTTATCATACTGTTCACGCATCTCTTCCAGTACCTTCATTACCTCTTTATAGTTAACAGATAATTTGCGTAATGATATAAAGGTTCTCATAATAGCAATATTCATTTCGATTGCCGTATCGCTTTTCAATACACTGGATAGCATAGCCACTCCTGTTTCTGTAAAAGCAAATGGCTTTGCGCCACCAAGATATTTTTTGTGTGGTATCACGTTTTGTGATACCACTATTCCTATCTCCTCTTCGGTTAACTCGAACATAAAATCTTCAGGGAAGCGTTCCATGTTACGCCTTACTGCCTGCTTTAAGGTCCTCGTTTCTCCTGAATACCTCTCTCCAAAAATATTTTTGCTAAACCAAATGGTTATATATACCTTTACTAAACCATTTGGTTTAGTATTATGAAAGCAAGAAGAGACGTGTTCCAGGCCATCGCTGACCCTACCAGGCGTGCCATCATTGGCATGCTGGCGCAGCAAACGCTTACCCTCAATACGGTAGCGGAAAATTTCAGTATGAGCCAGCCGGCCATATCAAAGCATATGCGCATCCTTACGGAGTGCGGCCTGGTGATCATTGTAAAACAGGGACGGGAACGGCATTGCACCGCCAGTTTCCAGGCATTGGAAGAAGTAGCGCAGTGGGCAGAACAGTATCGCCGGTTCTGGACAAACCGCCTGGATACATTGGAACAACTATTGAACGAAGAAGAATGACAGTTGTTTATTAATCTATAAAACATTGCACGATGGCTAACAACAACACTCCCTGGGTAGAAGCCCAGATGCTGATACGCAAACCGGTAGCAACCGTATTTAACGCTTTTATTGACCCGGAAATTACCAGGCATTTCTGGTTTACCAAAGGCAGCGATAAACTGGCAGCGGGAAAAACAGTTACCTGGGAATGGGAAATGTACCAGGTATCATCTACGGTAAACGTGAAGGAGATCATACCCAACAAAAAAATAACCGTTACCTGGAACGATCCGGCTACTACGATCGATTTCAATTTCCAGCCGGTGGATGATAACGCTACTTACGTTGTGATTAAAAACTATGGCTTTAGTCAAACCGGTGATGCATTGATGCGTGAGATCAACAATAACACAGGAGGATTCACCACTGTGCTCGATGGCCTGAAAGCCTATCTGGAACACAATATTAACCTTAATCTCATTGCAGATAAATTTCCTAAAGGTGTAGCATCACACTAAACATTTAAAACCAAAAACATGGAAAAAACAGGACAGATCCTCTCTCCTGGTACGATTCGCTTTGAGCGTAATTTGCCAGGTCCCATTGATAAGGTATGGGCTTATCTGACAGAATCCGAAAAACGCGGCAAATGGCTGGCGAGCGGCGATATGGAACTATTTGAAGGAGGTAAGGTGCACCTGCATTTTATGCATCAGCAACTCAGCCCCCTTCCTGATAATATTCCTGAAAAATACCGTGATATGAAAGACGGCCATCATTTTACCGGTACGATGTTAAAAGTGGAAGCTCCCCGCCTGCTCGCGTTTACGTGGGAAGGAGGATCGGAAGTTACCATGGAGTTAGCGGAAAAAGAAGACAGGGTATTACTCACCCTCACCCACCGCAAACTGGCCGATGATGCAAAAACCCGCAGCAGCGTAGGCGGTGGCTGGCATACGCACCTGGATATTTTAATCGCCAACCTCGAAGGCATAACCCCTCCTCCCTTCTGGAATACCCATACCAGGCTGGCAGCATTGTATGCAGATATGGCGTAGATTTGATTGATCATTCAATCAATACCGGCGTCATATATGGAGGATTTCATTTCAAAAAAAACAACTCAGAAAACAGGCATTCCTGATTTAGTGGAAGTGCTGCGCGAACAGCTCAGCAGTTCCGAGTTATCGTCGCTGCTGCTGGAAGTATACCAGCGCAAATCGGAAGACCTGCACGCGGCCACCCTGCTGCAACAATACCGGCAGAACATTTACGTGCAGCCGGCAGATACCGATATGATTGAAGTGCTGGAAAAGGAATTGCAGCTGCTCCGGTTCCTCAGGCAGCAGCAGTATGAACCGGTGGAATTATCGCCGGTAGCGCAGTTTGGCAGTTGCGCGGCAGTGGGCACCGTTAACCAGAAAAAAATAATCACTGCGTTAAGACATACGGAAGTATTGGCAGACGCCACCAATTCGCTGGCCCTTCACATCGCCGATCTGAAGCAGCGCGGTATTGGCACTGCTACCGGTGAACGGCTGCGCTTTTGCACCGTTCACCGGCATGTGAGGGCTATGCAGCTTCCTCCCGGTAAAGGCTATACGCCACATTTCAAAATTGCCTGTATGGTAGCAGCAGGAAAGGATACAGGCAATTTTGAATTTGAACGCAGCACCTGTGCGGAGCAGTTGCAGCATATTTATACCCTGCTGCAAACCATCTTCGGTATACCATCCATCTACTTTAAAATACAACCCCGGTCCGGTTATCCCAACGGCCGCGCATTGATGCACTCATTGATGGACTATCTTTCTTCGCATCTCCCGTATAAAATTATTGCCGATGAAACACCTGCGGAAAACAACTACTACAAAGGCATACAGTTCAAAGCGGTGATACAGGCGGGCGAACATGAAATTGAAATTGCAGACGGCGGGCTGGTGGACTGGACCCAGCAACTACTTGGCAACAACAAGGAACGGTGCTTTATTTCAGGTATAGGGTTAAGTCTCCTGATGAAACTTTCAGGCAATAACAGCAATGGATGATATCGAACAATGACTGTATCAAAACCGAACAC
>NZ_DATMTE010000185.1:0-4400 GCF_035564935.1 Chitinophaga sp.
ACTCAGGATTAAACTGATTACACTGATTACCCTGATTTGATTTTGTAATGATTTTAAAATGATTTGGGGGAGATTTAAGCGAAAGTATCCGCTAAGATCTCCCCGAATCATTTAAAATCCAAAGTAATTAAATCAGGGTAATCAGTGTAATCAGTTTAATCCTGAGTCAGACAAACTCCGCGTAATTCGCTATCTTTGCGCCTTACAAAAAGAGGCATTATGACGCTGCAGCAAAAAGCATTACTGTTTGACTTGAACGGTACTATGATCAACGACATGGAATATCACCTGGAGGGTTGGTTTAACATGTTAAATAAGCTGGGCGCCAATCTTCCCAGGGAAATTGTAAGAAGCCATATGTACGGCAAAAATGAAGAGCTGCTGGTGCGTGTTTTCGGGAAAGACCATTTTACCGCTGAGCAGATGGAGGAGATTGCCCATGAGAAAGAAGTATTGTACCAGGAGGCTTTCAGGCCCCACCTGGAGCTGATTGCGGGGCTGCCGGCCTTCCTGGAGAAAGCCGCTGCTGCGGGTATCCCGATGGCAATTGGCTCTGCAGCCAATACTTTCAATATCAATTATGTGCTTGATAACCTGCATATCCGCCACTACCTGAAGGCCATTGTGAGCGCCGACGATGTAACCACCAGCAAACCGGATCCGGAAGTTTTCCTCAAATGCGCACAGGCGCTGGGCGTAGCGCCCGGTGGTTGTATTGTATTTGAAGATGCGCCCAAAGGGGTGGAAGCAGCACTGAATGCAGGTATGGAGACCATTGTATTAACCACCATGCATACACGGGAAGAGTTTGCCGCTTATAACAATATCAAGGCATTTGTAGCTGATTATACCGATCCGGTGTTGCAACAATTGTTCGTATAAACAAGGAATATTGCAATATAATTTCCTAATGTCGGCAGCGTATTATAAATTGCCGGGTTATATTTATATAAATAATTGCTGGTATGACACGTTATTCAGGGCAATCAAGAATGCTGGTGGCAGTTGATTGCATCATTTTCGGTTTCGACGGGGAAGAACTAAAGCTGTTGCTGATCAAGCGCGGATTTGAACCACAGAAGAATAAATGGAGCCTGATGGGAGGATTTGTGCAGGCCGACGAAAGCTTTGAATCGGCCGCTGCACGGATACTACATAAGCTCACAGGCCTGGAAGGGGTATATATGGAACAGCTCTTTGCCTTTGGCGAACCCGCCCGCGACCCGGTGGAGCGTACCGTTTCCATCACCTACTTCTCCCTTATCGATATCAATCAGTACAAACTGCAGATCAACGATGAGTACCATGCAGAATGGATAGCACTGGACAAGCTGCCGGACCTGATCTTTGACCATACCGAAATGGTGAAGATGGCCCAGGAAAAGCTCCGTTATAAAGCGGCTATACATCCCATCCTTTTTGAACTGCTGCCGCTGAAGTTCACCATTCCACAGTTACAGCTGCTGTATGAAGCGGTGTACGACGTTACTTTTGATAAACGTAATTTCAGCCGCAAGGTATTGTCTACCGGCCTGCTGATCAAACAAAAGGATAAAGACAGGCTCAGCTCCAAGCGCGGCGCCTTTTACTTTAAGCTGGACAAGCGTAAGTACAACGCCAAATTCAATGCTTTCCTGAATTTTGTAACAGATCCCGGCAACTTACGGTAAGCCGATCCAGATAGTACCCTTCACTGGCGTATAGTTCAGCATTACATTTTCCTGGCTTTCAGGCCCCATCTGTGCGGCATCCTGGAACTTAGTGCCTATGGGTGAAATAGCGCTCAGAAAGCCGATATCACCATCCGGGAAGGCCGGCGCGGTATTGTTGTTGGCCGCCCCTGCAGGCGCCTGTGGCCGGAATACCTGTAAAAAGGTACCTTCATTCCCCGTATAAAAGGTAAATGCCTGTTCTTTTGTATGGAACGTGGCCTGGTATACATTGGCATGATAGCCTTTAAATTCCGGGTATTCCCAGCTTTCGCCCGTCACCGTATTGTTATAGGCTTTATACCAGCTGCCAAACAGTTGGCCCTGTAACCTGTTTTTCCACACCCGGTAGGGTCCTTCACCGATCCACGACAGCCCCGTTACTTTTTCTTCCGGGTAGCGGAAAGTAATGCCGCTGTAAGGCGTGGCGCCTTTAATGCTGTAGCTGTAGTCCAGTTGCACCGGAACGCCCGGTTTAAAGGTCCATTTTACTTCAAGAAAACCATTCCCCCCGTAATGGGCAACGATAAAATAGCCGCTGGAATCAGTGCCGGACCTGAATGCTTTCAGCTCCTGGGAAACGCCTGCCAATACCGGCCCTCCGCTTAGTGATATGCTGCCTTTAGGTGTCCGGATCTGTAACAGCTGGCCCGTGGTGCGACTGAAATAATAAGTACCTGTACCATTGTTCACCGAAAGGGTATCATGATTGGTGGCAACATCCAGCCGGCCGGTTATTGCCGGAAACTGTTGCACCACACGGGACGGTGGCTGCAGCGGCCAGCTCCGGGTAAGGATATTGCGTCCGTAGCTGTCCTGCACATTTACATATAAAGCGTCTGCATCCTGCCAGCCATTGGGAAGGGATAGTTCCAGGAAGCCTTTGGTATGGGGAGCCAGATCAGGTGAATTGATCCGGCCGGAGGCAATGGTATCTGTTTTATTATTTTTTCCGGGAGATGTAAACCGCAGCAGCTGCCATGTAAACCGGCACCGGGACAATGGCGTATAGTCGTAACGGTTCTCCACCGATATACGGCCATCGAAGGTGGAAGGGGTTATAACGGGCAGGGACATATGTACCGGCGACCATATCTGGCGGATGGTATAGAAGCTGCCTTCCTTTTCCCGGTGGGGGCCTACAATACCATCCGGGGCATGGTTGCCGTCGGTGTCGATAATGCCGTTTTTATCAGTGCGTACCAGTCCTTCGTCGCTGAACGCCCACAGGAAGCCGCCGGCGCAGCGGGGATGCTGCAGCATGCGGTCCCAGAAATCGGCCAGGCCCGCGCCCATGCCGCCATCATAGAGGCCATGCATAAATTCGGTGGGCATATAAATGTCCTGATCGTACAGGCTGGAATTAACAATATAATTGAAGTTGGGGTAATGTTTGGTGTCCACACCATTGTATCTTTCCCACGGATGCAATACCGGGCGCTGCTGTGGGTCGTACAGGCGGTAGTCGCCATCCAGGGCGCGGTTAAAGCCTCCTTCGTTGCCGTTGTCCCATGCAATAATGGAAGGATGGTTCACATCGCGTTCCACCAGTTCCTTCACCAGTTTACGGCCTACTACTGTGTCGTATGCTGCCTGCCAGCCGGTGAGTTCATCCAGTACAAACAGGCCCAGGGAATCGCATACGTCCAGGAAGTGTTCATCCGGTGGGTAGTGCGACATGCGCACGGCGTTCATGTTCATATCTTTCATCAGGTTCACATCCAGGATACTGATATCTTTACTGAGGGTACGTCCTGTTTCGGGCCATGCGCTGTGGCGGTTCACGCCTTTCAGCATTACTTTGGTACCATTTACGTATATGCCATCCCGTGGTCTTATTTCAATGGTTCTGAAGCCAAAGGGTTGGGATATGCGATGTATGGTTTGGTTACCTTTTTTAATTTCCACTACTGCCAGGTAGCGGTTGGGAAACTCCGCACTCCAGGTGGCCGGATGACCGGTTTGCTGCTGCAACGTATAGGCGGCAGGGTTATTGGCTGCGGAAGGTACGGTTACAGCGGGCTGAACGGGTTGCCCTGCCATAGTTAGCACCTGTGCACTGAGAGAATATCCCTTCGGCAATGGGGTAGTGGATACCTGCGCAGTGAAAAGCCCGTTGGCAGTAGCATTAATGGCCAGGTGGTTAATATGGATCAATGGCTTCACTTCCAGGAACACGGGCCTGTAAATGCCACCCAGGATCCAGAAGTCGCCATTCCTTTCCGCGCGGTTTACGCCTGCATTAGCCGACATTTTGCTCACCTTTACTTCCAGGAGGTTGCTGCCATTCCGTAATAATTTGCTGACATCGTACCTGAACCGGTAAAAGCCGCCCTGGTGTATTTCGCCGGCAAGCCGGCCATTTATTTTTACTTCGGCATCGGTCATTACGCCATCAAAAACAATATTCACCTGCCGCTCACGCCAGTTATCCGGGGCTGTGAAGCGGTAGCGGTACAATCCTTCTTCATCGGCTTTAACTTTGTCGTGCCCATAGTTATAGCTGCCGAATCCCTGTTGCTCCCAATTGGATGGAACGGGAATAGTGGTCCATTTACCACTGCGCTGTCCGCCGGAACAACGGAACTCCCAGTTAATGGTATGGTCTTTATCTGTACCTGAAAGGTAGATGTATCGGGTTTCCTGTGCGAACGCTGTGTGCAGGCATAACATACCCACGAGCAGCAGTGC
>NZ_DATMTE010000186.1:0-3597 GCF_035564935.1 Chitinophaga sp.
AACACTGCACCGGTAGCAGGCTTGGAGAAGCTGCCTTTACCGGCGTATACATGGTAATTAAATGCATCAAAGTTGCCATCTACCTGTTGCGGTGAAATGTTTGTGAATGGCAGTTTGGCGCCTGGCGCTGTTTCCAGGTCAAGATACCAGTTGAGCGACTGGTTACCTGTTAGCCTTATAGCAGCGGTTTTCTCTTTAAGCGTCACCTGTAAAGTCCCGCCTTGGCTGAGTGGCCACAACACCAGTACGGTTTCCTGGTCCAGGTTTTTGAATACGGGATCCCCGCCTTTTAATGTTACTTCCTGTCCGTTTACCAGGGCCTTTAACCGTAAGCCGGCCAGCTGCCCCGGTTTACTCCACAGGTATCCGTCTACAACCGGCAATGTGAAGAACGTGCATTCATTGGAGGTGGCTACCTGGGTGGTATAGATATCGGGAATATTTTCGTTAAAGAGATGAATGTCCCGGATACGGAAACTGCCATCTTCCCACAGTATATTCATCCTGTAGAAGCGGCTGTTATACCATAAGGTTTTGCGGTCGCTTCCTTCCAGGTCTTTGGTAACGGAAAAGGAGGTAGGCGGTGTTACTTTATAGTTTGCTTTGAACCACTTACCGGATTGCTCCATGGTTTCCAGCCTGATCTTGTGCTGGTCTCTAAGAGCGGCTATCAGCGGCATTTGTATCTCAAAGCCTTTGGCCATGGCATCCCAGGTGAAAGAATTTTCCTGTCCTGCCTGGGTGTAATTGAAGTTCAGGGCCGGATCGTCTGTGAAAGTTTTGAAGAACCAGCTGACCCAATTTTCGCTGCCGCCTGCCTTCGGATATACGGGCTCCAGGGTGATCACGCCTTGTCTTTGTGTGTTGATCCCCTGATCATACTGGCGGATAGGGTCGCTTCCCAGCATCCTGAAAACCGGCACCGGGATCTGGCTGCCGGCATGTTGCGCCGGCATGTAGGAATTGATCCTGCTCGGATAATAAGCCTGGTTCCAGTAGCCGCCCCATAAGGTATAGCCATCGGTGCCATACTGGTCTTTACAATTTGCGGAAGCAACGATCCTGTATTTATCGTACAGGTATTGCAGGGTATGTGCATCAATAAACCAAGAGGCAACGGAGCGGGGATAATAACCGAATATGCTTTTAAAGCTTTCCATATAAGCATCTGCTATCTTTTCTCTTTCAGCAGGCGTATAGCCGGTGCTAAAGCCTACATCTGCATGCCAGTCCCACGGATAACGGCCTCTCCATTTCAGCCCCGCTTTTTCTACCAGTGGTTGAGGAAGCTCCCACCAGGCGCCTATCTCAAACGAGTCCCTGGGTAAGCTCCTGAGCAGTTCCTGGTACCGGTGATCCATCAGGGCGTCGTACTGCAACAGGAATGTGCCTGTGAGATGATATTGCCGCATAATGTTCACCTGCTTTACCACGGTTTGGTAAAGCACCTCTTCTGTGATCCGCTGATCCCTTGGCTCCAGCAGGCGGATGAAATTGACGATATTAACGATCTTCGGCTCCTGGGCGGCGGCTGTTTTACACAGGCTGGTGAAACATATTCCTGTTAGCAGCAGCACCGCTATTGTTTTTGTTCTGATCATATGTGCTATAAAGTAGTTACGCATGTTGATGGAGGTTACCAACCCGGATTTTGTTCAAGCGTTTTTCCATTAGTGGTATAAAAAGCTACTTCCTTTGTTGGCAATGGCTGTAAATAATCTTTGGCCGGATCAAATTTCCGGTCCTTCTCGGCAATAAGGAAACCATTTGCATCTATTTTAGTTAAGTAAGATGGATCACTGTAAGGCGCCCTGGTGGCCCAGTCGGTGCCAGTGATCTTAATGCCTTTTATATCCTGCCGCAATTCGGTTTCTGCTGTTTTCCAGCGACGGATATCATCATACCGGAATCCTTCCAGTGCCAGTTCTATGGTACGTTCCCGCCTGAGCTCCGTGCGCATGTCCAACTGGTGGGTGGCCACAAAGGCATTGCTCAGGTGCGGCATATTCACCCTGTCGCGCAGTTTGTTTACGGACAGGTTGAGGTCACCATCGCTGATAGCGCCATTCTTTTCAAATACTGCTTCGGCATAAATCAGCAATACTTCTGCATAGCGGATCAGGTGACGGTCAAAATCAAACAGGCTGGCATCTCCCGCGCGGCCGGAGTTGTTGGCTACCGGGTCTTCAGACATGTATTTGTACAGTATATACCCTGTATTAAAGTTACGCTGGGGCTTATCCGGCCAGTTAGCTATTTTGGTTACGGGGTAAAATACCCGGTTGGTGAGTGTACCGGGGATGATCATGGTCATGGTCATTCTCGGGTCCCTGTCCTGGTATTCGGAAGTGAAGGTACCGTAGCCGTGAAAAACACTACCGGCGGCCGTGATGGGCAACCCGTTTTTGTCAAGGTACATATCCACCAGTTTACGTGATGGGTTATAGCCGTCCTGGTCATACATGTAAGGCGCATCATGCCCCAGTATGTTGCGGGCAAACCGCCTGTCCAGTATACATTCTTTTGAATCATCGCCGGGTTCCAGGAACAGGTAGCGATAGCTTTGTGTACCGCTGCCGGTATACAGCGTGTAGGCGCCGCCGTTAATTACTTCACCCGAGCTGGCAATGGCTTTATCGAGGTATTTTGTGGCGCCTGTTTCGCCCCGGAACTTCTCCCAGGTTCCCTCAAAAAGAGCTACCCTGGCGGATAAGGCGAGTGCTGCACCTTTGCTTATCCTGCCGATATCCGGAGAGGAAAGGTCCGACTGCAAAGGCAAATCCTCTTTTGCTTCATCCAGGTCCTTTAAGATCAGGTCGGCTGTTTCCATGCGGGTGGCGCGTGGTGTAAATAATTCAGGGTCGCCGGTAGAGAGTACTTTGGTAATAAGCGGAATACCACCATAAATGCGCAGCAATTTCCAGTAGTACCAGGCCCTGAAAAATTTTGCTTCTGCTACATATCTTTTTATTTCTGCGTCGGTAGTTCCTGCGCCCTTTTCAATGATATTATTGGCGGACCTGATGTATCCATAGCTGGTGTTCCATTGATCCGATGTTTCCGATGGCTGCAGGTTACCGTTGCTGACAGAATTGGGTACATTAAACGCAATGTCCGATTCCGTATCTTCTTCACCAAACCTGTCCAGGCCATTATACAAATTGTTGGCCGCCAGTTTGAAATCATTGCCTGTTTTCCAGAAAGTGGCATCGGTAATACTGTCCTGTGATACCAGGTTAAGGTTCTTGTTGCAGCTGCAGCAAACAACAGCGAACAGTAACAGGTATGTTCTATAATGAGAGAGTTCAAATTTCATGATGCGCTTCAATTAAAATTTAACATTTAAGCCCAGTGAATACACCTTGTTGAAGGGATAGGTGCCCTCGTTACGATACCCGTCTTCCGGGTCGAAATTTCCGCCCAAAGTACCTTTTGAAAAGGTAAAGAGATCCTGCCCGCTGAAGTAAACGCGGGCTGATTTTATCCTGGCTCTCCGGATAATGTGCTCAGGAATGGTGTAACCCAGTGTGATCACTTTAAACCGGAGATAGGCCACATTCTGGAGCATAAGGGCGGAGGCGCGGTAGTTATAGTTTT
>NZ_DATMTE010000187.1:0-1648 GCF_035564935.1 Chitinophaga sp.
ACTGTATTTATCCGGTGAGGCGCTGAGCAATGAATCCAGATGTTTCCCGAACCCTGTTTTATTACCTTTCAGGTATTCGTCAAAAAAGATCCCCGTAATATTCCCGATCACGGCTTGCCTGCCTTTGTCAATATCGCCCAATGAGGGTTGTACCTTTTCCGCAATGATGATCATGGAGGAAAAGTCTTCATGCCGGGCTCCCTTTATCTTCATAAAATAAGCAGGCGAGGCTTTACTACGCTTCATCAGGTCAAATACAGAATCCACTTTTGGCGGATGTTCGCTGCTCAGGTAACAATAAGGCGCGGTTAGTTGGGCCGGTTTTACCTGGGGTCCCCGCATCATTTCGTTGAATTGCGTATCCCACGCCGCTTCGTTGCCATAACGGTGTATTTCTGTGCCATCAAACGACAGCAGGCATTTAAACGGTTGCTGCATGGCCGCTTTTGTAATGGCGCTCCCTCCCAGGCTCCAGCTGAGCAGGCCAATACGGGAAGTATCTGCCAGCGGGAGCCGGGGCAGTTGCTGCCGCGTAAAAAGGAGGTCTTTCACCTGTTCGTCAAGATCCGCTGCAGCGCTCATATACCCGGGATACAACCCTACGGAACTGATGGCCGCTACGATATAT
Organism: Chitinophaga sp.; assembly: GCF_035564935.1. Classification (GTDB taxonomy): domain Bacteria; phylum Bacteroidota; class Bacteroidia; order Chitinophagales; family Chitinophagaceae; genus Chitinophaga. The sequence goes on from NZ_DATMTE010000187.1 coordinate 629, forward strand.
CCCTGCTGCACCAGTTGGTTAAACAGTACGATGTTTTCCCAGCTGCTGCCATTCATTCCTGCGGCATAAATGATCACGGGATATTTTCGTTTGCCCGTTACCGGTAGTGGCGCCGGATAAATGCCGGTATTATAATGAAACAGGCTGGAGGCGGTGTCCAGCCGAAATTCCTGCGCAATGGCATCCGCCAGGTATTTGCTTTCAAGGTGGGCGCTGTCGCGCGGCAGCTGGTAGTTCAGTCGCAGCGCCGCCATGTCCATGATCTCTTCATAGCTCATGGGCACCTTGCTGTTTACCTTCTCCGCAGGAAAGAACAGGTCAATTTTTACCGGCCGGAAAGCAGTGTCAAAGGAACGGGTGGTATCATAGGCATTCATGGTGTAAAGGCCGGTGTAGTATGTTTTTGGCGGTAACCGCTTACAGGAGAACAGGCACAACAATGCAACAGGAACCAGGTAGTGTTTCATACGGCAGTAAATTGTAGAACCGGGAAGCTACAATTTATTGTTGCGCTGTTCCTGCCGCCGGGTGTACTTTAACTTTTTATTGTGTTCATTACTTATCATGACACGCAAAAAAAAAAGCTGCCCAAACCGGGCAGCGTCAATAAGTGGGGAGTATAACATCTTACATCACTTCACTCACATTAATAGGCCTGGAAAAGCTTTCTTCCAGTGAAATAATTGTTTCCGTTCTTTCTATTCCCTTAATATGCTGCAGGTCGTCCTGGAGTATCTTGCGCAGTTCACCGCTGTCTTTACAGATGATCTCCGCAAACATACTGTAAGAACCGGTGGTATAGTTCAGTCGCACGATCTGCGGGATTTTCAGTAATTGTTTGGCTACATTTTCATACAACGAACTCTTCTCCAGGTAAATACCAATAAAAGCAAGTACATCATAACCAATGGCGCGCAGGTTTACCTGTAAGCGCGTGCCCTTGATTACCCCCATTTCGTGTAGCTTTTTGATGCGTACATGAATAGTACCGCCGGATACAAAAAGCTTCTTACCCAGCTC